>NZ_JBTXLS010000012.1:0-69034 GCF_054871665.1 Myroides sp. LJL115
GCTATACTTCTATACATGACATCTACTTAAAAGTATCGTAAAGTTAAGAACCGCCTTGGTACGGATCCGTATGCCAGGTGGTGTGAGAGGTCGGCTGAAGAAATAATCTTCAGCCTCCTACTCGATTATATTTTAAAGTCTTATAATGTCTGATTTTTTAAATAGTCAGTAGCTTGTCTAGCTTGGTTAAAAAGTAAATCTAAGATGCTTAAATTGTTTAAAAAACCATACTTTTCTTGGAAGACTTGGCTATAACTATCTAAGGTTGTAGTGTCTTTTTTCCCATCTGCTAAATAGCGAAAATCTTGGATGTTATCCTGTACTTGACTATGGTACTCTAAGGTTTTCTCATAATCTAGATTTACCCCTAAGCAATCACATACAATTTGATGTGTATCTAAGTTTAGATCCAACATATATTTGTATGGTTTGTCAAATACTTGACGAATATCATCTTCAAAATATTCAAAGAAAGGAGAAGTACGGTAAGCAGCTTCCAATGTCTTAAAGTGCTGTTTCTGCCATCCAAAACTATGTTCGATTTGAGTGTCTTTAAACAATCTGCTTTCCTTAAGGTGTCTTACAGGTATATTTAGCATTTGTAGGCCATTGGCACTATAGATATACATTCTATTACGATTGGTCTGCTTTTGAAAATTATCATGATTTTCAAAGTAGATTTTATCGGCTTGCATCATGGCTACGTAACTGCTAATTGGAGCAAAATAGCACGGTTGAATAAGGATGTTATTCATGGTATTGTTAATCTCTATTTTTTGGTGTTGTTTTTTTCTTTTCTTTTCTTATAGGTAGTATATCCGAAATATCCTGCTAATAGTAGTAGAAAGTAAGGGAAATAGGAAATTTGTTCTCCATTGCCATTAACGGTAGTGAATAAGCGGTTCCAACGTATTTTATCTAATGGTTTAGACCATGGAACATTATGATCTAGGCTCATCCAAATAAACACTGGCTTCCCTACAATATGATCCTCTGGCACAAAGCCCCATATTCTGCTATCTTCAGAATTATCTCTATTGTCTCCCATCATAAAATAGTAGTCTTGTAAAAAGGTATAGCTATTTGCTGGTTGACCATTGATATAGATTTGACCATCTTTTACCTGTAATGTATTATTTTCATATACTTCTATTACGCGTTTGTAAGTTGGTAAATTTTCTAAGTTAAGAGCAATAGTTTCCCCTTTTGCAGGAATGTGTAAAGGGCCCATATTATTTGCAGTCCAAGTAGTAGAGTTATGTGGGAAAACATAACCAGGGTAAACTTGTTCTGGCAATCTTTGGATATTTTGTACTGCGCTAAATGTCTTTAAGTAATCTACATCTTCTTGGGTCAATGCTCTAAATCCAATTTTTGTTTTATCTGTACTGATATAACCATAAGGATCTGTTATATTAAGCTTTTTAGCCACTGCATTTAGGTCAAAGTTATCTCCATTGGTGGTAATAAGGTAGCTAAACTGTATTTTGGCTCTATCGTTTAATTCTAATTTCTCTCCATTGATATAAACATAACCATCCTGTACGCTAATATCTTCTCCAGGTAATCCAACTGCTCTTTTTACGTAATTGGTTTTCTTGTCAATAGGTTTGATAACTCCTGGTCTTGGATCATAGGTTTGTAATTTATATACTGTATCGGTTGGCCAGTTAAAAACTACAATATCATTTTTCTGTATCTTTTGAATTCCAGGGATTCTAAAGTAAGGTAAAGAAGGACTTTTTAAATAGGAAGGCTTTTGAGTAAATGGCATAGTATCGTGTACCATTGGCAAAGCTACCGTTGTCATTGGGGTTCTAGGACCGTAATGAAATTTACTTACAAATAAGAAATCTCCGACTAATAATGTTTTTTCTAAAGAGGAAGAAGGAATAGTGTAAGGCTGCATTACGTAGGTATGTATAATAGTTGCAACAATAACTGCGAAAAGAATAGAACTAACTGTTTCTCCAGTAGATGTTCTAGGTTTTAAGTCTCTGTTTACTACATATTTTACATCCTGTGTGTAATTGATATAATAGATATACAATCCAAGTGTAGCTACTACTAAAACAGTATCTAAAGTAGTATTCTTCCCAAAACTCCTAATTGTTTCCACCCATATAACTGGGAACATAATTAAATTAACAACAGGAATAAATAGTAGAATAACCCACCACCATGGACGGTTTATTATACGCATTAAGATAACAGCATTATATACTGGAATTAATGCCTGCCAAGGCTTAAAACCAGCTTTTTGATATAATTTCCAAACTCCTAAAAAGTGTATAACTTGCACCAATAGGAAAAATAAAAACCATTGTGTTATAGTCATGATAATAAGGTTTTTAAGAGTTATTTTTGTATGTTAAGCACATCGCTCATTGTGAAAACACCTTTTTTCTGGAAAATCCATTCTGCAGCAACTACAGCCCCTAGAGCAAAACCTTCTCTATTGTGAGCGGTATGTTTGATTTGAATTTGATCAATTTCAGAGTTGTAATCCACTATGTGGGTACCTGGAACATTACCCTCTCTAATACTTGTAATAGAGATCTCTTTATCTAAAGGCTCTTGCATTGTCCAATTGTTATATTTGGTATTTGCTATAATTCCCTCTGCTATAGTGATGGCTGTTCCACTTGGTGCATCTAGTTTTTTAGTATGGTGAATTTCTTGTAGATCAACGTTATATTGGTCTAAATGGTTCATCATTTTAGCCAAGTATTGGTTTAATTCAAAAAATATATTTACTCCAATACTAAAGTTAGAAGCATAGATAAATGCCCCGTTTTTTTGCTCTACATATGCAATAATTTCTTGGTAATGATCTAGCCATCCTGTTGTTCCACATATCACAGGAACGTTATAATCAAGAGCTGTTTTAATGTTTTCAACCGCTACTTGTGGTAAGCTAAAATCAATGGCTACATCGGCATCTTCTAATCCTTCAAAGGAATTTTTACTGTGTTTTTTAAGCACAATTTGATGACCTCTTTCCAGGGCAATTCTCTCAATAATTTGGCCCATTCTTCCGTAGCCTAATAAAGCAATTTTCATAATAATAGTGGTTAGTTTTTAGAATTTATAGGATATGTTTACAGCATATTGCATTTGGTGGACCGGATCAAATTTATTGTTTAATTCAAAAACCGGTTTGATGGTAAGGTTTTCATTGACGTTAAACTGGGATAAATGCGCATCCACATTTGCATCCACAATACTTAGAATATAAAAACCTACGGTAATTACAACAGAGAGGTCTCTGTTTCTTCGATAAAATTTTTGAGCATCTAATAATCTTTGGTTATCTAGCTCTCCGAAAATAGGATCATCTTTATCTACTATACCCTGCAAGCGTCGTTTGTACTCGTTGCGGTAAGAGGTATATTGTTTTTGATTATCTGCCCAAAAGTAGGCTGGAATTCCAATACCGGCATAAACTAGTGGAACTTTCCAATAACTTTTGTTGTAAATTTGACCAAGGCCAGGAACAACACTGGTAAGAAAAGCCGCTCTTGCCGGGGCTAAAGCATTTATTTCTTGGCTATCTAATTCTTGTTTTTTTTCTTTTTTACTTTGTCCAAAAGTGTTTAAAGACAATAGAGTACAAAAGAATAAACATATAATAAATCTACTTTTCACTAGTTTCTAAAAGTTTGATGATACGATTTAAATCTTCTTCAGAGCGGAAAGGTATTGAAATTTTTCCTTTTCCATCATTGGAAACCTTGATATCTACTTTAGTACCGAAAAAATTATCAAAAGATTTACAATAATGACTATTAAGGTTAAAAGCATTAGCACTTTGTTTGGTTTTTTCTAAGGAATTTACTGAATTACTTTGGTATGATTTAACCAGGTGTTCTGTTTGTCGAACCGATAGATTTTCCTTGATAATTTTATGGTAGATTTGACTTTGAATGTCGGTGTCTTCTATGTTAATAAGTGCTCTACCATGTCCCATAGATATGAAACCATCTCTCATACCAGTTTGAATAATTGGATCTAAACGAAGTAAACGCAAGTAGTTGGCTATGGTAGATCTTTTTTTACCTACTTTTAAACTTACTTGCTCTTGGGTTAAATCAATCTCATTCATCAGACGTTGGTAGGATAAAGCAATTTCAATAGGATCTAAATCATGACGTTGAATATTTTCTACCAAAGCCATTGTTAATGAGTCATTATCATTAGCAATGCGTATATAGGCAGGTATTTTCTCTAAGCCAATTAAAGTAGATGCTCTAAGACGTCTTTCTCCAGCAATTAATTGGTATTTATTAAAATCGATTTTTCTAACCGTAATAGGCTGAATAAGACCTAATTCTTTAATACTTGTAGCTAATTCCTGTAGAGACTCTTCGTTGAAGTTTGTTCTTGGCTGAAAAGGATTTACCTCAATAGAGGTTATATCCAATTCAATAATATTGGCCACAACTTTATCCGATCCAAAATCATTTACAGATTTTATATCGTTGTCAGGGTCTTTTAATAGTGCCGATAAACCTCTTCCTAAAGCCTGTTTTTTAAATGCTTTTGCCATAATTAATTTATTTGCCGACTTTTATATTAATGATTCTTTCGTATAACTTCATGAGCTAAGTTAATATAATTAGTTGCCCCTTTACTAGTTGCATCATAATTTATAATACTTTCTCCAAAACTTGGCGCTTCACTTAGTTTGACATTTCTTTGAATAATAGTTTGGAAAACCATATCGTGAAAATGTTTTTGGACCTCTTCTACCACTTGGTTCGAGAGTCTTAAACGAGAATCATACATAGTTAATAGCAATCCTTCGATATCTAAATGAGGATTATGTATTTTTTGAACACTTTTTATAGTGTTGAGTAATTTTCCTAATCCTTCTAAAGCAAAGTACTCACACTGAATAGGTATAATAACAGAATCTGCAGCAGTTAATGCATTTAAAGTAAGTAGACCCAAAGATGGAGCGCAATCGATAATAATATAATCGTATTGGTCTTTTATAGATTGTAAAGCTTGTTTAAGCATATATTCTCTATTCTCCCTATCCACTAATTCTATTTCGATGGCTACTAGGTCAATATGAGCTGGTATCAAGCTTACATTTGGTGCTGTACAAGGTACAACAGCTTGCATTGGAGTATAACTATGGTCTAATACTCCATAGGTTCCAATTTCTACTGTATCTACATCAACTCCTAGTCCAGAGGTTGCATTTGCTTGAGGGTCAGCATCTATAAGTAGAACTTTTTTCTCTAACGCTCCCAAAGATGCTGCAAGATTTACAGAGGTAGTTGTTTTTCCAACTCCACCTTTTTGATTTGCAACGGCAATGATTTTCCCCATTTTATTTAAATGAATTATATAAGTGGTAAAAATACGATTTTTTATGACTTGATAAAATCTTATTTATCAACACTTTGGGTAAAGTATTAACAAGTAGAAGGTTAAGAAAAAAAAATGTCATTTTAAGTAAAATGACATTTTAAGATAAGTATTGTATTTTTATTTTTTTCGAATAGCCATTTCTAAGGCATCCCACATAGGCTCAGGGATTTGCTCTAACATATTGAATTCTCCAGCACCTTGAAGCCATTCTCCGCCATCTATAGTAACTACTTCACCATTTATGAAACTTGAGAAATCAGAAACCAAATATGCAGCTAAATTGGCTAATTCTTGGTGATCTCCAACTCTTCTTAGAGGAACTTTTTGGGTTAAGTCAAATTTATCCTTTAAATCTCCTGGTAATAATCTATCCCAAGCACCCTTAGTAGGGAAAGGTCCTGGAGCAATTGCATTGGTTCTAATACCATATTTAGCCCACTCTACAGCAAGACTTCTAGTTAGGGCTAAAACTCCTGCTTTAGCGCAAGCTGATGGTACTACATAACCTGAACCTGTCCAAGCATAAGTGGTGGTGATATTTAAAACTACATTGTTTTTTTGTTTGGTTTCTATCCAGTGTTTTCCAAAGGCAAGAGTACAGTTTTTACTTCCTTTTAAAACAATGTCAATAATTGTGTCAAAGGCATTAGCGCTAAGTCTCTCTGTAGGGGAGATAAAGTTACCCGCGGCATTATTAACAAGCACGTTTACCTTTCCAAATTTCTCTATTGTCTTTTCTAACATATCACTTACTTGGTCGTAGTGACGTACATCACAAGCAATAGGGTAGCATTGACCTTTTGTGGCTTGACTTAACTCTTGTGCTGTTGCTTTTAATTTATCTAGATCTCTGGAGGTAATAACTACTTTTGCTCCTAATTCTAAAAAATAAGTAGCCATAGACTTACCTAGACCACTCCCTCCGCCTGTTACTACAATGACTTTGTCTTGTAAAGCGTCTTGTTGAAGCATTTTTTGGGTGAAACTCATAAAAGATTATTTTTGGTTAGACATCTAATATATGCAAAAAAAAAGATATATGCATGCATATATCTTTTTTGGTATTTATAAAATAATTAGATCAAAATTATGGTCTAAGGGATCCAACTTTTTTATTAACTCTTGAACAAGATTTGGACCGTACTGAATGTAAAAACTACTAAAATTACTATTTCTCTCTTGCAAGGAGCCAGAGGGGAATAGTTCAGTTTGAATGCTAGCAATACGCTGTAGTTTATCCTTTTGGGATTTTTTATCCGCTTTTAAAAGACGCTTTTGCAAATTATCTAAACCTTTTAGTTGCTTTTTTTCTTGTGCTAAAACTGCTCCTTTAAAAGATTTATCCGTTTTATCGCATAGGAGTAATAAATCTTGGAATTGTTTTTCTAAAAGTTGCTTTTGCGACTCGAAGTTAAAATCTACATTAGAGTACTCCTTTGCTTTTAAATTAATAAGGGCCTCTTGCTTTAAAAAGATATCTTTCCACTCTAAGTTTAATCGGTCTAATTTTTCTACTTGCTTTTTAGAGGCAATTAAAGCAGAGTTTCTCAAACATAAAATTGGGAAGGTTACCTTATTTAAATCAAACACTGGTTTTAATTCTAACCAATAAGCAAGCTCTCCACCACCGCCAATATAACATAGGTTAGGTAAAATTACCTCTTGGTATAAAGGACGCATAATAGCATTTGGGCTAAAGTTTTGCGGGTGGGTCTTTAAGTGTTCTAATAGCTGTTCTTTAGTAAAAACAATATCGGTATTATTAACATGGTAAACACCATCTTGAAGGATAATACGCTCTCTTAGATCATCTAAAATATAGAATAAATTGATATCTCTAGGATTAACCTGTATTTGGTAATCTTTTAAAATAGCAAAAGTAGTTTCGACCTGGGATTTAGTTGTTTGCTCTAAAAGTTCTCTTTCTACATAAGGAGCGAAAAGCTGTTTTAGCTCTGCATCATCCCCATCTACAATAACAAGGCCTTGGTCAGTAAACAATTCATTGGCTAGGTATCTAGTTGCCTGTGCTAAATTCTCATGGTTTAAATATGCATCTTGAAATAAGTCCTTTATTTTTTTTGCATTGTCTCCTAGAGGAAGGTGCCCAGAGAAAACCTCTAAAACCTTGTCTAGTCCCTCTGTAGATAATCTTCCCACAGGACCTGTGCTTGACCTTTGCCAATTGATTTTCTTATCCTGGAAAAAGAAGTGGTTGATTTCATCAAAATCATGGTCTTCTGTAGCCATCCAATATACGGGTACAAAATTATATTGGGGATATTTTTTCTTTAAAGTGGTACATAGATTTATAACCGAAATAATTTTATACAAAAAATACAAAGGGCCAGTGAATAAATTCAGCTGATGTCCAGTGGTGATTGTAAAGGTATTCTCGTGTTGTAATAAATTTATATTTTCTTGGGTTTTTAAGCCGCAAGATACTGTGGAGTATTGTTTTTGTAGTGCACTAAAAAGTTGATCTCTATTTTTAGAAGAGTAATTCTCTTGCTTTTCTAGGATCTGAGCATGGAAATTCTCTAAGCTTGCAGCCCTATTATAAAGAGGTTCTAAAGTGCTTTTCTGGTTAAGATAATCTACCATTAACTTAGAAAAGTAGCCTGAGTTTTGAAAAGTAATCGTATCGTTAGGCATAAGTATAGTCTATTTTTGTGCTAAATTAAAGAATTAAATCTGCCTACGGCTAGCTTTAACGTTGGGTTAATATATTTTATTGTCAGTTACAATATACTACCTTTGTAGCAAAATTCGAAATTAAAGTGAATACAACAATTACTCTTATTACTCCGGCCTTTACCCAATTAAATACTCCTTATCCTGCTACGGCTTATATAAAGGGGTTTTTAAATACCTTGGACATACCTAGTTATCAAGCCGATTTAGGTATTGAGGTTATCCTAGCGATTTTCTCAAAAAAGGGATTGACAAGGCTTTTTGACTATGTTCATCAAAATACAGAGGAAGTATCTTTAAATGTACATCGAATTTTAGCCTTTGAACAAGATTACATTGAGTCCATTGATGCGGTTATAGCTTTTTTACAAGGAAAAAACCCAACTCTTGCTCATGGTATCGTTCAAGGGGATTTTCTACCTAGAGCCTCAAGGTTCGATCAGTTAGAGGACCTGCACTGGGCCTTTGGTGATATGGGAATTCAAGATAAGGCCAAACACTTAGCCACTTTATATTTAGAAGATTTATCGGATTTAATTCAAAGTAGTGTGGATACTAATTTTGGATTTAGCCGTTATGCAGAGCGACTTGGTCGTTCAGCACATAGCTTTGATGAGCTTTATGCATCTTTAGGGGAGCCGCTATCTTATGTGGATCAAATAGCTATAGAGATTTTAGAACAGATTATTCAAAAGACCTCTCCTAAAATTATTGGTTTTTCTATTCCATTCCCAGGTAACTTATATAGTGGATTTAGATGTGCTCAATACATAAAGGCAAACTATCCGGATATTGCCATTACCATGGGAGGAGGATTTCCAAATACGGAATTAAGGGATTTAAAAGATGTTCGTGTATTTGAATTTTTTGATTTTATTACCCTAGACGATGGAGAGGCTCCACTTGAGAATCTAATTGCGTATGTAGAAGGTAAAATAGAGTTAAATGAGCTAAAAAGAACCCTAGTTTTTGAGGATAATAAAGTACAGTACATTAACAATCCACTTAAACACGATTATAAACAAAATCAGATTGGTACTCCAGATTATAGTGATTTACCTTTAAAAGAATATATATCTGTTATTGAGATCGTTAATCCAATGCACCGTATGTGGAGCGATGGAAGATGGAATAAATTAACTATGGCGCATGGTTGCTATTGGGGTAAATGTACTTTCTGTGATATTAGTTTAGATTATATACGCCTGTATGAACCGGTAACTGCCAAGTTAATTGTGGATCGTATGCAAGAACTAGTGGAACAAACCAGTGAAACTGGATTTCACTTTGTAGATGAAGCAGCTCCACCTGCCTTAATGCGAGAGGTTGCTTTGGAAATTATTCGAAGAAAATTACACGTAACTTGGTGGACTAATATTCGCTTTGAAAAAAGCTTTACTCAAGATCTTTGCTATTTATTAAAGGCCTCTGGATGTATTGCCGTTTCTGGTGGTTTAGAGGTTGCATCGGATCGCTTATTGAAATTAATCGACAAAGGTGTTACAGTGGAACAAGTAGCAAAGGTAAATCGCAATTTTACTCAAGCAGGTATTTTGGTACACGCTTATTTAATGTACGGTTTCCCAACTCAAAGCTCGCAAGAGACCATTGACTCTTTAGAAATGGTTAGGCAAATGTTTGAAAACGGGGTAATGCAAAGTGGATTCTGGCATCAATTTGCCATGACTGCTCACTCTCCTGTTGGTATGGATCCTAAGGCATATAAAGTAGAATCTTTATTGGCCAAAGAAGGAACCTTTGCCAATAATGATGTACCTCATAGAGAACTTAATGGAAATGAGCATGAGAAATTCTCTTTTGGACTAAGAAAGTCTCTTTATAATTTTATGCACCATATGTGCTTAGATTGGCCTTTACAAGATTGGTTCGATTTCAAAGTTCCTAGAACTTCTATTGCACCAAATTTTATAGAGAACTGTTTAAATGAGCAGACCCTGCCAAACTATAAGCCTAATCAAAAAGTATTTTATTTAGGAAGCTTGCCTTTTATAGAGGCTTTTGAGAAAAAGAAAAAAGGGAAGGTGTTTGAAATGGCTCATATGGTTTTACATACTAAAAAGAAAACCCTTGGTATAGATATGAACTTAAATCATGCCAATTGGTTTTTACATTTTGTACAGCAATTAGATCAAAGTCCAACTAGAACCTTAACCTATGCTCAAATGAAAGCTAGTTTTGAGGAGTTTACACAGGAGGATTTTGAACCGTTTTTATACAGTAAACCTTTTCAAAATATCAAAGAATTAGGATTGTTAATTCTTTAAAAAGTATGCAATAGAAAACCGATGAGGTTTTCTATTGTTGTTTAAAAGAGCCTTGGTTTTTAGTGGGATAATAAATCAGGACATAGGCCCGAAGAATTTAGGCTAAATCAAAGGGTAATTAGACTTTGTTTTTCTACATTTGTTTTTTTACTTCTTATGGAAATAGATATTTTATTGTATTTGTGTCTGATTGCATTTTGCGCAGGATTTGTAGACGCAATTGCCGGAGGTGGTGGATTAATTCAAACCCCTTTAACTTTAGCTATAATGCCCAATATACCTGTTGCAAGTCTTATTGGGACTCTAAAAATCCCCGCTTTCTCTGGAACTGCTATAGCCGTAAGACAATACCTAAAGACAACTTCCATTAATTGGGTTTACTTCGGTGTTTTAGCAAGTATTTCTTTTTGTAGTGCATTTTTGGGATCCTTTGTGTTAACTAAAGTGAACAATGAATTTATTAAACCATTATTACTTATCATATTGGTATTACTGTGGTTTTTTACTTATTTAAGAAAGGATTTTGCCCGTAAAACAATAGTGGCCTTAACCCAAAGAAGACAATACACTTATGGTATTTTAATTTCTATTATAGTTGGATTCTATGACGGTTTTATAGGACCTGCTACTGGAACCTTTTTTATCATGGGATTTGTATTTCTAGTGGGCTTTGATTTTTTCAAGGCTTCGGCTTATGCAAAGATGATTAATCTAGCTACCAACTTTGGTAGTATATGTCTGTTTTTATTAAAAGGCCAAATTATATGGAAAATAGCCTTACCTATGGCTTTATGCAATGGGTTAGGGGGCTATTTTGGAGCCAAATTAGCTATTTTAAAAGGACAGGTGTGGGTAAGATATGCTTTTTTATTTATTATGTTTTTGGCCATTTGTAGGTTTGGTTACGAGGTGGTAGATTTTGATTTTTTAACAAACTAAGACTCATAAGAGAATTTATTTTTTTCCTATATAAAACAAAAGTCACCTTTTAAAAAAGGTGACTTTTTTATGTTCTAAACCCAAAGGATTAGTGTGTTTTAAGGTGTTTTAATAATAGCTCTCTTGCTCACAAAGAGTTTGGTGCTGCTCAAAGTCTACAAATAATTGGCAAGGCGTTATTTGGTTTATTCCTAAGACATTACTATTAGTATCCTCACGGCGAATTTTAGCCTCTAGGTGATAAAGTAAGGAATTATCGCTTTGAGTAAAGATGCGAAGATCCACTTTGTTTTTATTTTTATTCCATAGATAATACTTAGGTTCTTGCTCTTGAGAAAAAGAATCAAAATCGTATATGTCTTCTGTTTTTTTAGAAAGTAGTTTAATCTCTCCTTGTACTAAGGAGCCTTTGTTAAAGGTTACTGTCTTCTTAGGTTTACCGTCTTCAAAAAAGACAACATCTCCCTGTAATAGGTCATCTTGCACTTGGTAAGACAATAATTTGTCTTGTGCTTTATACCATGTTCTAGTGAAATGGTTTTCAGATTGAAAAACATCTTGAGCACTAATTTGTGCATCGGAATAAGAATCAAATTGGTAGGATTTAGTTGTGATCCTTCCATTTTTATAGTTTGTTGTAACAGTGTAATAATACAGTGATTCTTGTAAAAAACCATCATAAGGCTCTCCTTGTTTATATTCTATTTCAGAGATAAGAGTAGGTTCAAACAACACATTATAAGAGGTATATAGACCATCTTTTAATCCATTTTTATAATGGATTTGCTCTTGTAGTTCTCCTTCAAAAAATACTTCTTCTTTGATTAGTTCCCCTTCTTGGTAGTACTCTTGGGAAAGTATAGTAATAAAATCTGACACAGATAATTGTTGTTTTTTACCGTGTACTAGACCTTTTTGGTATGGGATTTTAGTGAAATTATAAGAATCCATCAACCATACTTCCCCATTATAAGGTAAGCGGTTTTTGTATTCTACTATACTTGAGCTTTGGTTGTGATAATCGTAAAACACTCCTTGTTTATTAAAGTCTATTTCCTTTTGTAAGAAGTAAGAATCAGGCGTTTTTTCTATGTCCTCACTCCAGTAATTATTCTCTTTCAAAGCGTAGCTTTTTTGATAGGTCAATTGCCCATTTTCATATTCACTAAAGGAAATAGGAATGTTTTCATTTGAAAATTCGATAATTGTTCCTCGGCCTTTTTCTCCTTCAAACTGTCCCATTAATGTATTGTTTGGGTGATAGTATTTAGCATTGGCTAAACTATCTTGATAGTTGAAGTTGGTGTAATTGCTAATTTCTCTAACAGCTCCATCTGGATAGAAAAAGGTTTTTGTACTTTGTCCCAAAGCACTTATAACTTTAGAGGCAGGACGTAAATTTTGTGTAAAATCTTGGTTTGGATAAAAAGTTTTTACTTCGGTGATATGTCCGTTTTTATAAGTATCTTGTTGGGTTATACCAGTGTTTTCTAAAACGAAAGATTGTCCATTATAGGGCTCCAAATAACTGGTGTTTTGAGGGTTATATTCCAATGTTCCAATACTATTTTGCTGGAAATCATAGTAAGTACTCTTATGATCTTCGTAGTATTCAAACAGGACTTTAGTGTTTGGGTAATAGGTAGTTTGCTTTATAATTCTTGAATCTTTGTAGGTAGTTATTTGATCTGTATCGTATTTAGTACCATCAAGGGGGCTATAATCCTTATAAGTAAGGGTAGAGCGTAGCTTTTTATTTGCATCAAAATACTGTATTGAATCAAGTTGTGTGTCTGCATTGTAGAAAGAAGTTTCTAAAATAGGATTTAACTCTGATGTTGTATCGTAATAACTTACACTGTATAATTGATCATTTTTATACTCCATGGTAGAGGCAATTCTATCTTGTGTACCGTTTTGATAGTCAAAACTATAATCTTTCCCATCTTTATAGTAAGAGTTATTGTTTATAAGATATTCTCCCATTATCTCCCCCTTTTTATCAAAATAGATACTTTTGGTATATTCTGGTGAAGTAGTGGTAGTATATTTTTTAGCACCATTGCTATAAAAACCTTCTATATTAATTTGTTGTGCCTTTTCATAGGTAGTTACAAAGTCTATGTCTAAACTTTGGTTAAAGGTCTGAGCTACTGTTCCACTATAGGGAATACCATCTTGGTAAGTACAAGAGTATAGTAAATCACCTTTTTTATTAAAATAGTTGTTTTGGGTTTGCAGTGAATTTTCGTATAGGAATTCTTGACGATTTAAAGGGTTTTCTAAATCGCTATATTGTATTAGTCTATACTGGCCTTCGTCTATTTCAATATATATGATTACCCCCTGTTCTACGGTACTGATCTTACCATCTGTCATGTAACCATGTTCAAATAAAACAGTAAACTTTTCCTTTGTGATGGGATGATAGGAATCTACTTTATCGTATTGACCATCTTGATCAAAGAAAAAAACATTGGTAAGTAAATTTCCATTGTAAAAAGAATTTACTTCTCCCACCCAAACAAAAGTTCGATTATCCTCTACTATGGCTTTTCCTTGTAAGATCATCTGCTGGCTAGATAGATCATAAAGACTATAGTGGGATGGAGTAGTTTCATGGTCGTTCTCTATCACATAATGAGTAGCATTTATTTTGTCGGTTATTTCTTTAGAAGCATTTAAATAGATGGTGTCCTTACTGATTTGTGCATAGGTAGTGCTGCAAAAAAGGATAAGTGGTAAGATTTTTTTGTACATACTGTTGGGATTTAATACAGCTAAATTAGCACCAATAGACTTGGTTAATTTTTAAATTAACATTTTATTAAGGGTAAATCACTGAAAACCATGAGAGGATCATATATAAAAAGAGCTCCTTTTTTAAAAAAGGAGCTCTTTGAAAAATAAGTAAGTAGTCTCAAAAAGGAAAGACCAAGGTTGTAAAGCCATCTTTCCTTTATTATTTTAGTTACTGCACTTTTTTAGAACCTAGTAAAATAGAAGAGTTCATTAAAAAGATAGCTGCTAGAATTAATAGTATTCCCACCCATTGTAGCCAAATCACTTGTTCTTGAAGTACAAAGTAAGCTACACTTACCGATACGGGTAATTCTAAAGAAGAAATAATACTTCCAAGACCTACTCCTGTATAAGGAAATCCCATGTTTAAAAATATAGGTGGTAGTATAGTTCCAAATAAAGCCAACAAAATTCCCCAAGAATAAAAGATAGACCAATTGAAATCGTGTATCGAAGCAGTATTGTCGGAGAAATAACCATAAAAATCTTGCATAAAGGAAAAGTTATTAGGTCCTATTTGGGTTATAAATGAAAACAATGAAACGATAATCGTAGCTCCACAAAGCATAAATAAACTTCTTTTAGGCGCTGCTAATTCATTGGCAATTAAATTCGAACAAAGCATTGTTGTTGCAAAAGATAAAGCAGCTAATAGTCCAAAAAGGACTCCTCTTACATCTAGTTCAATATGGCTCTGCATTACATTAGTGGCTAAGACTGTTCCAAATAAAACCATAAAAACAGCTATTATTTTGGTTAGACTTGGAAATCGTTTAGTTAGAATACTTTCCATAACAACACCAATCCAAACACTTTGCATTAGTAAAACCACAGCAATAGAAGCATTGATATAACTAACCGATAAGTAGTATAAAACCGAGGTAAACCCCATAGAAGTTCCTCCAAGAATTAAATTTCTAATTTCTTTAGAAGTAGCTTTTTTTTCCGCAGTGGATTTTTTTCTAAAAAAGTTAATCAAAAACACTCCAAGTAATCCCAGTAAAACTTGGGAAAAAGTTACTTCAGGAGTTGTATAACCATGTTCATAGGCTAGTTTTACAAAAGAACCCAACATTCCAAAGCTAGATGCTCCTAGTGCAACTAGAAAAACGCCTTTTATTGTATTTTTTTGATCCATATTTAAGTCTTATAAAGTGCCGCAAAATTATCCTTTGCACCGCTCTTTAAGAAGGACAAATGTCTTTTTGAAAACAATTTAATTTAAATAATACACTCCTTTATGCAAAGTAGGGGGAAAGTACTTTTTTTGAGCTTATCTAAGGTAGATAAAAAATACAGCAAAATAAAAAAAGCCTGCAATATTTTGCAGGCTAGGTATTTTACTTAACAATAGAGACTATTTTAAGTTGTTGAAGTTTCTTTTGATAAAAGCAGTTAATTCTTCTCCTTTTAGTAGACCTTGAGATAATTTAGCAAGATCTAAAGCTTGTTTGATTTGAACTGTTCTAGCAGCTTCATCTGTATTATTGATAATAGCACTCGCTAAGTCCGAGTTTGTATTTACACTGATATTGTAAATTTCAGGGAAGTTACCCATACCAAACATACCACCGCCACCATTTTGGCTCATTTCTTTCATACGACGCATGAACTCTGGTTGAGTGATAATAAACGGCTCCTCTTGGCTATCTAAAGACTCTAATTTTACTGTATATCTTTCTTTAGGAACAATTGCCTCTACAATAGTCTTTAATGAATCTTGCTCATCTTGAGATAATCTTGAGATTTCTTGCTCGTCCTTTTTAATTAAGTTACTAATGTGATCAGAATCTACACGAGTAAAAGTAAGATCTTGGTTCTCGCTTTCCAATTTTTGGATTAAGTGAGAAACAATTGGTGAATCAAGTAATAAAACTTGGTAGCCTTTGTTTTGAGCAGCTGAAATATAGCTGTGTTGTGTTTCTTTGTTAGAAGCATATAAGATAACTAATTTACCATCTTTATCGGTTTGGTTATCTTTAATTTTTTCTTTTAACTCTTCAATTGTGAAGTAAGTATCCTCTACAGTAGGGTACAACATAAAGCCTTTTGCTCTATCGTAGAATTTATCTTCTGAAAGTACTCCATACTCTAAAACAACTTTGATGTCGTTCCATTTTTTCTCGAAATCTTCTCTGTTTTCAGTAAATAATGATTTTAATTTATCAGCTACTTTACGAGTAATATAGCTAGATATTTTTTTCACATTACCATCAGCTTGCAGGTAAGATCTAGAAACGTTTAAAGGAATATCTGGAGAATCAATTACTCCTTTTAACATCGTTAAGAAATCCGGTACAATCCCCTCTACGTTATCTGTCACGAATACTTGGTTTTGGTAAAGTTGGATTTTGTCCTTTTGCATTTGCATATCTGCATTTAACTTAGGGAAGTATAAAATACCAGTTAAGTTAAAAGGATAGTCCACATTTAAGTGAATATGGAATAAAGGATCTTCGAATTGAGTTGGGTATAACTCTTTATAAAACGCTGTATAATCTGCATCTGTTAATTCAGAAGGCTGTTTTGTCCAAGCTGGGTGTGGGTTATTGATGATGTTGTCTTTTATGATTTCAACATCTCCTTCTTTTTCAGTAATAGTACCAAATTTAATCGGCACAGGCATAAACTTGTTGTATTTCACTAATAACTCTTCGATTTTAGCATCCTCTAAGAATTCTAAAGAATCTTCGGCTATATGCAATACAATCTCTGTACCTCTATCTGTTTTATCACACTCTTCTAAAGTATAAGTTGGGCTTCCATCACATGTCCAATGTGCAGCAGGCTCATCTTTGAAAGATTTAGTGAATATTTCTACTTTATCAGCAACCATAAAAGCAGAATAGAAACCTAAACCAAAGTGACCAATAATTCCAGTGTCTTTTGCGCTGTCTTTATATTTTTCTAAGAACTCTTCAGCTCCTGAGAAAGCGACTTGGTTGATGTATTTTTCAACTTCCTCTTTTGTCATTCCAAGACCTTGGTCTTTAATGGTAAGAGTTTTATTTTCTTTATCTATTTTAACTTCGATAATTGGATCACCGTATTGTGTGTCGGTTTCTCCAATACTAGTTAAATGTTTTAATTTCAAAGTCGCATCCGTTGCGTTGGAAATTAATTCTCTTAAGAAAATTTCATGGTCGCTATATAAGAACTTTTTGATTAATGGAAAGATATTTTCCACCGTAACGTTAATTTTTCCAGATGTCATAAGAATGATTTTATTTATTTGACAATTAATTTACTAAATTTACAGTAATGAGGTCAAAAAAGGTGCCGAATCAATTTAAGCTGTCATTTTGGCATGCTTTTAGTGGACAAGGATGCATAATTCGGAAATTATTACATATTTAAAAAATAAGCGGATGAAAAAATTATTTTATTTTGGTGCAATTGCACTATTTGTAGTCTCTTGTAAGCCTACTATGGATACAAAAAGCCAGGTAGGGTTAAAGGGAAGTTGGACTTTAACTAAAGTATCTCATATAGGAGGGGAATTTGTAAAGGTAAATTCTTTCAATATAGCAGATGCAAGTTGTTTTCAAGGAAGTCAGTGGAAGTTTGTTTCAAACAATAATACTGGTTCTTTAGCTTTAAATCAGGGTGGGGACTGTCCTAATTTTGATAGTAACTTTATGTGGAGCATTACTCCAAATGGTCTGTTCGAATTTAAGTTTGTAGACCAAGGGGAAAAAGCAAAAAATGTTACTACAGGTTATTCCTTACAACTAACTAATCAAACAGGTTCTAGTTTTGATTTAGTAGACCAATTTTATTCAGGCGGACAAAGTTATAATGTAACTTATCACTTTGTTAGAAATTAATCCATAATAAATAGTAAAGATGAGAAAATTAGCGACAGTAGTATTGGCTTCGACTTTAATGGTAACAAGTGTTAGTTTTACAGGTTGTGAGTCTGTTAAAAATACAAATAAAACCCAACGTGGTGCTGCAATTGGAGCAGCCGGAGGAGCTATTATCGGAGGGATTCTAGGAAATAACCTTGGTAAAGGTGGGAATGGAGCCTT
Organism: Myroides sp. LJL115; assembly: GCF_054871665.1. Classification (NCBI taxonomy): domain Bacteria; kingdom Pseudomonadati; phylum Bacteroidota; class Flavobacteriia; order Flavobacteriales; family Flavobacteriaceae; genus Myroides; species Myroides sp. LJL115. Next base: position 18,134 of record NZ_JBTXLS010000012.1, read on the forward strand.
AGGAGCTATTCTTGGTGGAGTAGTCGGTGGAACTGCTGGTGGAATTATCGGTAATAAAATGGATAAACAAGCTCGTGAAATCGAGCAAACCATTCCAGGGGCTCAAGTGGAGCGTGTTGGTGAGGGAATCAAATTAGTTTTAGGGGAAAACTCTGTAAACTTTGATTTAAATAAGTCCTCTTTAACTCCAAAGGCCAAAGAGAATTTAGATAAGCTAGCTGCTGTATTCAAACAAGAACCTAATACAGATATAAGTATTTATGGTTATACAGATAATACAGGTAGAGAGGAATACAACTTAAGTCTATCTAAGCAGAGGGCTGCTTCTGTGAAACAATATTTAGCTCAACAAGGGGTTGCAGCTAACCGTATGACTACTGATGGTCTTGGAATTGCAGACCCGATTGCTTCTAATGATACAGAGGCTGGGCGTGCAAAAAACAGAAGAGTAGAGTTTGCTATTCGCGCAAACCAACAAATGATTCAAGATGCTCAAAACCAAGCAGGAGCACAATAATTTTAGAAATAAAACAAATTTAAAGCCGCTTTGCTAATTCCTTAATGGGAAAGTAAAGCGGCTTTTTTAATTTAGTTGTCTCTTAGTTAATAACAATAAGTTCATTTTCTTTATTTAAGGTATATCTCTTACCTATTTTCGCATTTGGCAATCCAAGGGCATTAGAAAGATCTTGTGTCATCTCTAGTGTTTTATCCTGTGGTAGATAAAGGGTATAATCTAAGATGATATCCTCCCGATCCACTGTAGGTAGAATATCCTTAAGGGCCGATGTTGCTAAAAATAAGGTATCTCCATTTTGCTTGGTTACTTTCCAGTCTTTTTGCCAAAGTGAGTTTTTGAAAGCATCTCTTTTTTGTTTCACAATTGCTTTGATATAGATTTGGTCTTGCATAGTTGGACTAATAGAAATAGTAAAACTTTGCAATGGGTTTTGTTCTATGGAAGTAGAATCTTCTAAAAAAGAGGGGTTCTTAAAGGCAACTATAACATGGTCTGTGTTTGGTAATTCTTGGGTGTAGAAATTACTTTTTCGTTCTTCATTTGTTGTTATTCTATAACCATAGCCAACTTGCATATTATTAATTCTATAGTTTTTACTGTTTATTGTGAAATTAGTAATATTAGCTGCAAGAGGAAGGGAAAAGTAAAAAATACTACCTATCCACAATAGTAATAATAAAAGTATAGTCCAACCTACATATTTTAAATTGCTATATATAAGTCGAAGACCTAAGATAAATAATCCAATAATTGGTAAAGCAAAGAAAAAGAAGATTCCTAGAGTAAGTTGATGCATAGATTCAGGCATCAAACCAAGCTTTTGAGATAGAATTTGACTAGGAATAAAATCATCTTGTAAAAGAGCTAGAGATAGAACTAAAAGGATAGGAATAAACATTAAAGTACTGATTATAATAAAAACAATACCAAAAAATTTACTTAACCACTTACCTGAGCTTTCTCCAACTCCCCTAGCTCTTTCTTTTATAGGGTCTATATCTAAAGAATTCACTTTTTTTTGGAATTCATCCATGTTTTTCTTCACACTATTTTGTATGGTGTCAATATTGATGGGCTGACCTTCCATTTGCAGAATTTGTGCTGTAGTTCTAGCTGGTGGAATAATAATCCACAAGATGAAATACAAAAGAACACCAGTTCCAAAAAATAAAACTAGCACCACAAATATAACACGCAGCCATACTGGATCAATTTGGAAATAATGTCCAAGTCCACTTAGTACTCCACCAAATACTTTGTTTTGGGTATCTCTATATAGTCTTCTAGGTGCGATATAGGTATAATTCTGGGATTGTTCCTTTGGCTCATCTTCTAAGGAGTAATCTCCAGGATTTCCCATTATTTGAATAACCTTTTCTACTTCTTTTAAAGTAATAACTTGATTATTAGGGGTTAGAAAGTCAAAAAATAATTCAGCCACCCTAATTTCAATATCGTGTATAATCTCATCTCTTTCTTCTAAAGGAAAAGTGGATTTTATTGCTTTTAGATAATTATCTAACTTTATATAAGCGTTTTCTTCTATATGAAATACACTTCCTGCAATATTTATGGTTAGCGTTTTATTCATTGGAATTAGTTTTAGAGGTTATTTTTTCAACTGCCATGGATAATTCATTCCAGGTCTTCGCTAATTCACCTAAGAATAATTCTCCTCTTTGCGTTAATTTATAATACTTACGCGGTGGTCCTGAAATAGATTCTTCCCATCTATACGATAAGTAATCATCGTTTTTTAATCTAGTTAATAGAGGATAAACAGTTCCTTCTACTACCACGAGTTTTACGGCTTTTAATTCATCGAGAATCTCTGAGGTATAGCAATCTTTATCCTGTAAGATACTTAAGATACAGAACTCTAATATGCCCTTTCTCATCTGAGCCTTAGTGTTTTCAATATTCATTTGTACTAGATTTATTGTGTAATACAAATATATAGCTAAAAACAGGTACTTTGTATTGCATAGTACTAAATATTAACATAATTTTAACTAAGATATGTTAGTATGCTATCTTTGATTTTTATTGTATATTTAGTAAAAATACTCGTAATATGAACTTTACTGTCCCAAATGTTAATCGTTTTTTATTTTTCAAGTTACCATCGGCTTATTGGTCTGGGGTACGACTTCGTTTTCTGTCTAATGAAAATGCTACTACTAGTGTTCGCTTTAAATGGTTTAATCAAAATCCCTTTAAATCCATGTATTTTGCGGTGCAAGCCATGGCAGCAGAATTGTCTACTGGAGTCTTAGTTATGCAAAAAATTCAACAAAGTGATTATAAAATATCTATGTTGGTTTTAAGTAATAAAAGTTCCTTTACAAAAAAGGCTGTAGGAGTAATTACCTTTAAGTGCAACGACGGCTTAAAAGTAGATAAAGCTATTAAACAAGCTATAGAAAGCCAAGAGGCAGTAACCTTTTGGATGCAAAGTATAGGTAGAGATCATAGTGGGGAACAGGTTAGTCAAATGGAATTTGAATGGACCGTTAAAGTAAAACCAAAGAGAATATGATCGTTTTAATCACTGGAGCTACTGGATTAATTGGCAAGGCTTTAGTGCAGAGTTTATTAGACTTGGATTATAAGGTTAATTACCTAACCATGGATGCCAATAAAGTTAGCGGGGTTTTTACCGATGCCATAGGATACCTTTGGAATCCATATGAGGGTGAAATTGACCTGAAGGCTTTAGACCAAGTACAAGTAATAATCCATCTTAGTGGTAGTAATATTGCGGGTCCTTGGTCTAAAAGAGGAAAAAAGCGCATTATGGATTCTAGAGTGATTCCCGGTGAGTTTTTACAAAAAACCTTGGATAGAGTACCCAATAAGGTAAGGCAAGTTATTTGCGCTTCTGCTATTGGAATATATCCCGATACTAAAGATTGGCAAACGGAAGTAACCCAAATCTATGGGGAGGATTTTCTGGCTGAAGTTGTCCAAAAATGGGAAGAGCAAAATTGGAAATTTCAAAAAGATAATAGGATAGTAACTATTTTGAGAATAGGACTTTTCCTAGATAAAAAAGGTGGCGCTCTACCCAAGATGGCCCAGCCAATTAAAATGGGCGCAGGTGCAATTCTAGGTAGTGGTAACCAAGAGTATAGTTGGATACATCACCAAGATTTAGTTCGCTTGTTTATTTTTGTACTTGAGCACAATTGCCAGGGAGTGTATAATGCAGTGTCTCCAAATGTGGTGACAAATATGCAGTTCACTCGCACTTTGGCAGAAGTTCTAAAAAGACCACTATTGCCTTTTAAAATACCAGCATTTGCCATAAAGCTATTATTGAAGCAAAAGTCCATTTTAGTTTTACAAGGCCAAAAGGTAAGTTGCCAAAAGGTTTTAGAGAGTGGATTTGAATTTAAGTATCCTGACTTAAAAATGGCTTTAGAGCAAATATATTACAAGTAATTACCAGTTTTGTCTGTTTTTTTATGCCAAAATTAGAATTAATCCGATACTTTAAAGTGTCATTATGACAGCACACCTACCTTGGCAAAGGATTTGCTATTAAACAACCTGATGAAACTTTTAAAATAATTATTCTATAGATATGGATTCTAAAAAAGATATACACACAGAGCAAGATGCTTCTACGAACAATTCTCAAGAAGTGAATAATCAAGAAATGAATAACAAAGAAGTTAATTCTCAAGAGGAAAATACTGCAACACAAGAAGCAAAAATTGCACAAGAAACAGAATTAACTCCTGAGGAGCAATTAACTGCGAAGTTGACAGAGGAAAAGGATAGATACTTACGTTTGTTTGCTGAGTTTGAAAACTTCAAAAGAAGAACCTCAAAAGAGCGTATTGAGTTATTTAAAACAGCTGGACAAGATGTTATTCAAAGTCTATTACCAGTTTTAGATGATTTCGATCGTGCTATTGTAGAGCTTGAAAAAGAAGGAGATAGTGAGCATTTAACTGGTGTAAAATTAATTTCTACTAAACTTAGAGATACTTTATCTATCAAAGGTCTTGAAGAAGTGGAAATTAAAAGTGGAGACGTATTCAATGTAGATATTGCTGAGGCAGTTACACAAATTCCAGCAGGAGATGAGTTAAAAGGAAAAGTTGTGGATGTAATTGAAAGAGGATACAAATTAGGTGATAAGATTATTCGTTTCCCTAAAGTAGTAATTGGCCAATAGTTTTCGAATAAAATAAATTAATAGATCTACAAGATGAAAAAGGATTATTACGAGATACTTGGTGTTGATAAAAGTGCTGATGCGGGAGCTATTAAAAAAGCTTATCGAAAAAAAGCAATTCAATTCCATCCTGATAAGAACCCAGGGGATAAAGCAGCGGAAGAAAAATTTAAAGAAGCAGCTGAGGCCTATGAGGTTTTAAGTGATGCAGATAAAAAAGCTAAGTACGATCAATACGGACATGCTGCTTTCGATGGAAGCGGTGGTTTTGGAGGATTCGGCGGACAAGGCGGACACATGAACATGGACGATATATTCTCTCAATTTGGGGATATTTTCGGAAGTGCTTTCGGTGGTGGTGGCTTCGGTGGTTTTGGTGGACAAAGCCAAGGAAAAAGAGCTGTTAAAGGAACTAGCCTTCGTATAAAAGTAAAATTAACTTTAGAAGACATTGCAACTGGAGTTGAGAAAAAAATAAAGGTAAAACGCAAGGTACAAGCACCAGGAGTTACCTATAAGACTTGTCCTACTTGTAATGGTACAGGACAAGTGGTAAAAGTAATGAATACTATGCTTGGTAGAATGCAAACAGCTGCTACATGTGAGACATGTGGTGGAAGCGGTTCTGTAATCGACCATAAACCTCAAGGAGCAGATAAAGAAGGTATGATTCTTCAAGAAGAAACCGTATCAATAAAAATTCCTGCAGGTGTAGCAGATGGTATGCAATTAAAAGTAAGTGGTAAAGGTAACGAAGCGCCAAGTAAGAATAGTGTACCAGGAGATTTATTGGTTGTAATTGAAGAATTAGACCACGATACTCTGAAAAGAGAAGGAGAAAATATTCATCTTGATCTTTATATTAGTTTTGCTGAAGCAGCTTTAGGAGGTTCTAAAGAAATAGAGACAGTTACTGGAAAAGTACGTATTAAATTAGAAGAAGGAATTCAATCTGGAAAAATTTTACGTCTTAAAGGTAAAGGAATTCCAAGCCTAAACGGATATGGAACAGGAGATCTTTTAGTACATGTTAATGTATGGACTCCTAAGAAGTTAACTAAAGAGCAACGTGAGTTCTTCCAAAAGAATTTAGAGGATGCTAACTTTAAACCAGCTCCGTCAAAAAGTGACAAATCTTTTTTTGAAAAAGTAAAAGAAATGTTTTCTTAATTGGAAAATTAGTCCTACTTTTGGCCTACACTTATTAAACAGTGGATTTTCTTTTTCATAGCAATTTTTCCCAACCTTATTTTTAATAAGGTTGGGTTTTTTTATGGCTATTGTGAAAGCTGTAAAAATGTTCTATTTTTGATAGAATTATTCAACTTTATCAATAAATTAATTCGTTATTTATTTATGCAACCCATATTAGAAGTAAAAGACGTTGTTAAAAAGTATGCCGATAAAACAGCTTTAGATCATGTATCCTTAACTGTTCCAAAAGGCAGCATTTATGGTTTGCTAGGGCCAAATGGTGCTGGGAAAACTTCCCTTATTCGTATTATAAATCAAATTACATATCCCGATAGTGGCCAGATTATTTTAGATGGCCAAGTCCTCAACCCTGTTCATATTAAAGATATTGGTTATATGCCTGAGGAAAGAGGGTTATATAAGAGTATGAAGGTAGGCGAGCAGGCCATGTACTTAGCCCAACTAAAAGGAATGAGTAAACAAGAAGCTAAAAAGCAATTGACCTATTGGTTTGATAAATTGGAAATCGGACACTGGTGGGATAAAAAAATACAAGAGTTATCTAAGGGGATGGCTCAAAAAATACAGTTCGTAGTAACGGTATTACACGATCCTAAATTACTTATTTTGGATGAGCCTTTTTCGGGTTTTGACCCAGTTAATGCCAATCTTATTAAAGATGAAATTATTGAGTTAAAGAAAAAAGGTACTACTGTTATATTCTCTACACATCGCATGGAAAGTGTAGAAGAAATGTGTGATGATATTGCCCTAATCAACAATAGCCACAAACTAATAGAAGGAAAGTTAGTAGAGGTGAAAAAACAATTTAGAAGTAACTTATATCAAGTAGGACTTTTAACTAAGGATGTTCAAAAAGTAATGCTTGCTTTAAGTCAAGAGTACAACATTGAGCCAACTAGCTTTAAAACATTAAACCAAGAGTTACAGTTATTAGTAGATTTAAAAGGAAAACTACCTAATGATTTATTAGCTTTATTATTTGAGCATGGACAAGTAACCCACTTCCAAGAGCAATTACCGAGTGTAAATGATATTTTTATCCAAAGTGTAAGTAAATAGTTTATGAGCGTTTTATCTTTAATTATTAAAAGAGAATTTATTGCCAAGGTGCGCAATAAAGCTTTTATCGTGATGACCTTTTTGGGTCCTGTATTTTTTATATTGCTTTCGGGTCTTATTGCTTATTTAAGTAGTATGAATGCAAATATCAAACAAATTGCCATTTATGATCCAAGCGGTATATTTATAGAGGAATTTGAAAGTAATAGAGAATATAATTATTCTGATGTGTCCTTAATCGATGTGGGTATCTTAAAAGAAAATGTACAACAGGAAAAGTACGATGGTCTTTTATATATCCCTTTACAAGATTCCATTGCTAGCTACCAAAATACTATTGCCTATATTTCTAATGATAGCCCTAGTTTAAGCTTTGTAAGTAAAGTGGAATTACTTTTAAACAACAAAATAACCCATATTAACTTAGAGAATAGCGGTTTAGATATACAGAAAATAGATGCTGCAAAGGCGGATGTGAATCTGATTTTGCAAAAAAGCTCTGGAGAGCAAACCATTAAAGGTCTAAATGAAATTAAAGTGATTATAGGTGGGCTTTTTGGCTACTTTATTATGATGTTTATTATCATTTACGGAAATATGGTAATGCGTTCGGTTATTGAAGAGAAAACCAATCGTATTATAGAAATTATTATTTCTTCTGTAAAACCCTTCCAATTGATGATGGGTAAAATTGTAGGTACTTCTTTAGCGGGTATATTACAATTTGCTATATGGGGAGTGTTAGCTGTTGGTTTTACTTTTTTAGCTAGTGTTTTATTTGGAATCAATACCATGGGATCTACCCAAACAATAGGGGAGTTGCAAAATGTAGGACAAGGGGCAAACCCAGCTTTAGCCTTAGAATTGCAAAGTTATATTAGTGAAATTCTATCTCTGCCTTTATTCTCATTGGCCTTTTATTTTATACTATATTTCATAGGAGGGTACTTCCTTTATAGCTCTTTATATGCAGCAATTGGGGCGGCAGTAGATAATGAAACAGATTCTCAGCAATTTTTATTGCCTATTTTATTACCTTTGATGCTCGGAGTATATATCGGCTTTTTTACCGTAATGAATGACCCTCATGGAAGTGTTGCTACTATATTTTCAATGATTCCTTTCACCTCACCGATTGTAATGCTAATGCGTATACCATTTGGTGTGCCTGTTTGGCAAGTGATTTTGTCCTTAGCAATTTTGTTTGGTACATTCTTACTTGTAGTTTGGATGGCGGCAAAGATTTACCGCATTGGAATCTTAATGTATGGGAAGAAACCTTCTTGGAAACAATTGTATAAATGGTTACGCCACTAAGGAAATACATTAATCCGTAAAGGATTGATTCCTTATTTTCTATGTAGAATGTAAAGGTATTTGCTTCTAAATAAATGGCTTTAAATAATAGAGTATGAAATTAAAAAAAATAAACCAGCAGTTAATGGAAAACTTAGCAAATCAAGGATTTACTGAGCCAACATTAATGCAAAAGAAAACTTTTGGTAGAATTAAAAGTGGGCAAGACTTTGTTATTTATGCTCCTTCTGACCAAGGTAAAACAATGGCTTTAGTTATTGCGGCTTTGCAATGTACTGAAGAGCCAGTACACGACATGTTATCTACTCGTGTTTTAATTGTAGTAAAAGACAGGGCAGAGGTGCAACATTTACTAGACGAATTTGAGCGTTTTAGCTATAGAATGGATGTGTCTGTTTATGGAGTACATGATCACTCGGATTTAGATGAAGATAAAAACCAATTGTCTTTAGGTAATGACATCCTAATCGGTACGGCAAATCGTTTGAATGAAATGTTTTCTTCAGCAGGTTTTGATGTAAATCGATTAAAGATGTATATTATTGACGATTTAGATGTTCAATTAAGAAATCGTCTTGAGCCACGTTTGTTCCGCTTATCGGAAAGTATTGGTAAAACGCAACGTGTTTACTTTACAACAACAGATACAGAAAATCTTGAATATTTTGTAGATAAAACAATGAGTGAAGATGTAGAGTTCTTAGACTTCTATCCAGAGGAGGAGGAGCAAGAATTTGATCAATAAGAAATAGAATATATACTATTCTAATATATAAGGTAGCCTACTAATTTAGTAAGCTACCTTTTTTAGTTTAAAGCCATTAGAAGGCCTACAATGATATACATAATCAGAATGGATATAAAAGTAGCTGTTCTTTTTTGTAATGCAATTTTAAAGGGAATTTTACGAACCATTGTATCTCTTATGAAGCGAATAAATACAATTAAAAAAGCCACTAAAAAGCAGTATTGCACAATAGTTTCTAAAGACTCTATACTACCTAAAGGAGTATTTTGTGCAATAGTGGAGCTTAAAGATAAAAATGGTATAGACATGCCTTTGGAGTGGTTATGATTTTTGTTGTATTAAAGTTATTAAATATAAATGGTTTATTCAAAACCAAGTTAACGCAAAGTAAGATACTTTTTGTTTTTATAGTTGCAGTAGCTGCTTTTACTGCATTGCTTTGCTATGGAAGTGTTTTGTGTTTTAAAGAGTTGTGAGGCTTTCTAAATTATGTATACCTATAAAAAATATAAGCGTATCAGCGGATAAGTTAATATCTGAAGTAGATATAATCTTGCAAGATCAAAAGGTCGGTGGAGGTTCCAAAGGTACCTTGGGAAACCCTATGTCTAATGTGGAGATAGGAATAACTCCTGTTGTTTAATCACTGGCATGGATGGGGCTTCTACAGAAATAAAAGTAAATAATGGCCCTAATTAAAAATATTCTCTACAGATAAATGATTATTCTAAATTAGTTAAAACTCCTAATGAAATAGTTACAATAACTTTTATTATAAGTAATTTAAATAATGAAAAAGGTTATAATTTTCAGAGTAGCTTTAAGCGGTTTATAAGCTTTTTTATTTACTCAGATTACTCACAGTCAGACCATAGATGGAGATGGACCTCCTTGGAGCTTTTCTATACCTACAATAGAAATAGCTGGGGCAGACTATCTACAAGAAATAGAATCTACCTATTCTAACTTATACTTTCAGGTGAAATTCCAGATGGCCTTTTACAAGTATTAAGTGGGAAAAGTCATACAAATAAAAATGTCTTATAAACATACTGGCCTTGATATCCTAATTTAAAATTGTTTGCTCAACGTACAGGAGGTAATAATCCAACGATTGTTGGTCTATGTTTAATATGTTCTGCTAAATATGATTGTAACAAAAAATATATTGAAATACCCAATGTAGGGAGAAGTTACTTTATTTAGTATAGAATACAGTATACCTGTTGGATTATTTCCAACTATTAAGTTTAGCGGTGTAAGTGTACGAACTAACTACAAGATATTTCTGTTACTACACCGGTAGATAACTAGGCTGCAACAGTATATTTTACAATAGAATCAAGATAATATCAACTACTTTTTGAGGGGAAGTATAGATATCTATGCTTAAATTATAATACTAAAATGAAGCCTATCCAATAGGTGTAAGAGGTGTAAATTTGATGTAAGTTTCTTATTTACATGGGGAAAAGGTATAAAAAAAGACTTAAATCAGAAGATTTAAGTCTTTTTACTTGTAGCGAAGACGGGAGTTGAACCCGTGACCTCAGGGTTATGAATCCTGCGCTCTAACCGACTGAGCTACCTCGCCAAGGCTTTGCAAAGACAGCTTATTACTGCAATGCGAGTGCAAATATAGGGCTATTTGTAAGGTTTACAAATCTTTTTCAGAGTATTTTTTAATAAAAATCAATGTGCTTATGTAAGTGGTTTTTTATGAGATACTTACGGTAGGTGATTTTTTAAAATAGAAGAATCTTCTTGAGCGATAGATAGAGCAGTTTTATAGCAAGGGTAAAATATTTTGCCAACATATTTTATAGGTATAAAAAAAGACTTAAATCAGAAGATTTAAGTCTTTTTACTTGTAGCGAAGACGGGAGTTGAACCCGTGACCTCAGGGTTATGAATCCTGCGCTCTAACCGACTGAGCTACCTCGCCAAGGCATTGCAAAATGCAGCTTATTGCTGTATTGCGAGTGCAAATATAGGGCTATTTGTAAGGTTTACAAATATTATTAGGAGTATTTTTTTAAACAAATGTGTTTTTAGTATTAAGTCATTTATTCTGAATTGTTTACTATTTACGTTTTTTGCATTCTTTTTTATAAAAATGCGGATAGTTGCTTTTTTTTCTAAAGATAGCCCTTGTGTTTAAATGATTAAACTTAGCTGGCTTTTCGGGTATAGAGCTAAGGGGGTAAATGTTAAATGTTTGATTAGACGTCAGTTAAATTCTGCTATTTCAAGTAAAGTTATTATATTAGGGAAACAAACCTAAAACTTTAAAACCAATGGAAAAGACTATCAAATTCCCAGAATTCAAAAAAAAATATGACAACTATATAGGTGGAGAGTTCGTTGCGCCAGTTAAAGGGAAGTACTTCGAATCTATTACTCCAATTACAGGTAAAGCTTTTGCTGAGGTTGCTCACTCTTCGGAAGAGGATTTAATTTTAGCGGTTGATGCAGCTGATAAAGCATTTACGACATGGAGTAAAACTTCTGCTGCAGAACGTAGTGCTATTTTAAATAAGATTGCAGACCGCATGCAAGAGCATTTAGAATATATCGCTACTGTAGAAACTATCGATAATGGAAAACCAATTAGAGAGACTTTAAATGCGGATATTCCACTAGCTATTGATCACTTTAGATATTTTGCAAGTGTTATTCGCGCGGAGGAAGGGTCTTTATCTGAGTTAGATAAAAATACCGTTTCTTTAATTGTATACGAACCAATTGGAGTAGTGGCTCAGATTATTCCATGGAACTTCCCAATTTTGATGGCTGTTTGGAAATTAGCTCCAGCTTTAGCTGCAGGAAATGCAGTAGTTTTAAAGCCAGCCGAAAGTACTCCGGTATCTATTATGGTATTAATGGAGTTAATTGGAGATATTGTTCCTAAAGGAGTGATTAATGTTGTAAATGGTTTTGGAAGTGAATTAGGGCAAGCACTCGTAACTAATCCTAAAGTTAGAAAAGCTGCTTTTACAGGAAGTACGCCAACAGGAAGATTAGTGATGCAATACGCTACAGAGAATATCATTCCAGTAACTTTAGAATTAGGAGGTAAATCACCAAATATCTTCTTTGAATCTGTGATGGATCAAAATGATGCATTCTTGGATAAGGCTATTGAGGGAGCTGTACTTTTTGCTTTCAACCAAGGTGAGATTTGTACTTGCCCATCTAGATTATTAATCCAAGAGAGTATTTACGATAAGTTTATCGCTAAGGTGATTGAGAGAGTGAAGGCAATTAAGTTTGGTAACCCACTAGACCCAACTACAATGATGGGCGCTCAGGCTTCTAAGATGCAGTACGATAAGATTTCTTCTTATTTAAAATTAGGTAAAGAAGAAGGAGCAGAGGTTCTAGTAGGAGGTAATGTAAATAAACTTCCTGGAGAACTTGCCGAGGGGTATTATATCGAGCCAACATTATTTAAAGGAAACAATAAGATGAGAATCTTCCAAGAAGAGATCTTCGGACCTGTATTGGCAGTAACTACCTTTAAAGATGAAGCAGAGGCAATTGAAATTGCCAACGATACTTTATATGGTTTAGGAGCTGGAGTATGGACAAGAGATGCTCATCAGCTTTATCAAGTACCTAGAGCTATTCAAGCTGGACGTGTTTGGGTAAATAATTATCATGCTTATCCTGCTGGAGCTCCTTTTGGAGGATATAAGCAATCGGGAATCGGAAGAGAGAACCATAAAATGATGTTGGATTATTATAGACAAGCTAAAAATATGCTTATCTCTTACGACAAAAATAAATTAGGATTTTTTTAAAAGGTAATTCTCTATGGAAAAGGTAAGCCGAATAGATGTAACTCAAAAAGCAAAGGATTTAATCCAAGAGCTAGCCCAAGAGCATGGAGAACTTATGTTTTACCAAGCAGGAGGATGTTGTGAGGGTACTCAACCCATGTGTTTTAAAAAAGGAGGGTACTATCTAAGGAGAAAGGATGTGAAAATTGGTAGTATTATGGGATATGATTTTTGGGTAGACAGAGATTTATTCGAATACTGGAAACATGCCCATTTTACCATTGATGTATTTGATGGCTTTGGAACAGGAGGATTTTCTTTAGAAATCCCAAAAGGAAAAACCTTTAAAGTTATTTATCGATTATTCACTCCTGAGGAATTAGAAAATCTAGAGGATCTTGTTATTAATCCTTAAAAAGGCGAAAATTTTTTCAAAGAATATATCTTAAAATAGAAAAGAGCTACTGTATTTAAAATACGATAGCTCTTTTTTTGTAGCGAAGACGGGAGTTGAACCCGTGACCTCAGGGTTATGAATCCTGCGCTCTAACCGACTGAGCTACCTCGCCAAAGCAATGCATTGAGTTGTCCAATGCGGATGCAAAAGTAATAAAATGTTTTTTTAAAACAAAGGCTTATTGTGGTGAAAAACATTTTTTTATTTGAAATAAATGTCTATATTCGAAAAACTAAAACACAAAAGCTATGAAAGAAAAGTACGAACTAGAATTTTCTATTAACGCTTCACCGCAATTATTGTATCAATATGTATCGGACCCTTCGGGTTTAAGCGAATGGTTTGCTGATAATGTTAATTCTAGGGGTGAGCTATATTCTTTTGCTTGGGGAGACTCTGTAGAAAAGGCTAAACTAGTAACTAGAAAAACGGACGAGCGCGTTCGTTACAGATGGTTAGACGAGGAAGATAACGAAACAGAATACTACTTTGAGATCCGCATCACTAAAGATGAATTAACCAAAGATGTTACTTTGACTGTAACAGATTTTGCTGAAGAGGATGAGGTTTCCGAGAGTAAGCAATTATGGGAAAATCAAATCAGTGATTTAAAACAAGTATTAGGTTCAGCTTAATATTTAGATAAATAAAACATATATTTGCCGTTAATAGTAATCAGAAAAAAACACTATGATTAATGTTAACGGCAAACTTGTTTCTACAGCAGACATTTCTTTAGAAACCAATAGAGGTTTTTTATATGGGGATGCTGTATTTGAAACAATTAAAGTACTGGATAATAAAGTACTTTTTTTAGAGGACCATTATTTTCGATTAATGTCTTCTATGCGTATTTTACGTATGTCTATTCCAATGGAGTTCACCATGGAATATTTCCAAGATCAAGTTATTGCATTAACTAGCACTTTGGATAAAGAGGTAAAAAGCTATAGAGTACGTTTTACTTGCTATAGACAACCAGGTGGTACCTATTTACCTACAACAAGACAAATTGGATATATCGTTACTGCAGCGCCTTTACAAGACCCTTTATACACCATTGATGAAAAGCGTTACGAGGTAGAATTATATAAAGATTTTTATGTGAGTAAAAACCTTCTTTCTACTTTAAAAACAACCAATCGCTTGATTAACGTAACAGGTAGTATTTTTGCAAGTGAAAACGATTATCAAAACTGTTTATTGCTAAATGAGGAAAAAAGCGTCATTGAGGCTTTAAATGGCAACTTATTTGTGGTGAAAGACAAGGTGGTTAAAACTCCAGATTTAACCCAAGGTTGTATCAAAGGAGTAATGCGTAAGCAGATCATTGAACTATTAGAAAAACACCCAGATTATACTTTAGTAGAAGAGCCTATTTCTGCCTTTGAATTACAAAAGGCAGATGAGATGTTCCTTACAAATGCTATTGTAGGTATTCAGCCTATTACACAATACCGTAAGAAGACATATGGTAATACGCTTAGTAAAGATTTAGTAAATAGATTAAATGCAAAAATCCGACTTCTTTAATTGAAGTTCGGATTTTGTGGAGCATTTTGCCATACATCGTATTTTGAACCAAGAGCTTGAATGGTCTTTTTCCAAAAATCTTTACTATTTTGATGGAAAAGTTCTTCTGGATTGGTGATGTTGGATTTTATCCAAAAGTTATCTTCAAGTTCATTATTTAACTGTTCACAATCCCAACCAGTGTAGCCAAGAAAGAAACGTAGGTTTTCTTTTTTTATTAATCCTTGGTTCAACAAAGAAAAGATCTGTTCATAATCTCCTCCCCAGTACAATTGGTCTTGAATTAATTGACTATCGTGGATAAGTTCAGGTACGTTGTGAATGCAAAATATTTTATCTTGTTCCACTGGTCCTCCGTCATATACTGTAAAGCTAGCTTGCGCACTTGGAATTAATTGGTCTAAGGTTAAGTCCATTGGTTTATTTAGAATAAAGCCAATAGAACCTTCGCTATTTTGATCAGCTATAAGAATAACTGTTCTAGAAAAAGGCGCATCTAAAGGATTAGAAGAGGGTAGAGATACAATGATATCTCCTTTGGTTAACGAGCTTGAAACAGACATAAATAACGGTATTAAGAATTGATAGCTTAATTAAATATAACAAAAAAGCCTCATTAAACAAATAATGAGGCTTTTAATATTTTATAAAATATGCTTAAATGTAAGCAGTCGTCAATAAAAAATATTATTTATTAACAGCTGATTCTAATTCAGAACCTGCTTTGAATTTTACTACTTTTTTAGCTGCAATTTTGATAGTTTTTCCTGTTTGTGGATTTCTTCCCTCTCTAGCTGCTCTTTCTGAAATAGACCATGATCCAAACCCTACTAAAGAAATCTTATCTCCTTTAGCTAAAGTTGTTTCAATATTCTTTAAAAAAGATTCTAATGCTTTTTTTGCTGCTACTTTGCTTATTTCTGCATCTTTTGCGATTGCATCAATTAATTCTGTTTTGTTCATAATAATTTTTTTAAAAGGTTGATTTCTAAACGTCCTTATTACAAATTTAGGGTTATTCTGTTATAAAGCAAGTTTTTGGCTAAAAAAAAACGTTAAAGTTAGCTTTTCTTTAAAGGGTTAAATTGCAATAATGTAGTAAAACATAATAAAGTGTTGATTTATAGTATGTTAAAGTGCTTTTGCGTTTGGACTTAACGTAAAGCCATTTAGTAACTCCTTGGTTTCCATTGGTTTTTTACCAGGTAATTGTAAGCGTAAAATTTCTAAGAAACCATTGCGTACTGCGATTTTTAATTCTTTCTTAGTGGTGATAATTTGGCCTATACTATAGGAGTGGTTTTCTTCTATAAAACGAGATTCATAGATTTTTACGCTCCATAATTGATCTTGGTCTTGGAATTCACACCATGCACTTGGATAAGGAGACAAGCCTCTAATGTGATTGAATATTTCCTTACCTGATTTTTGAAAATCTATTTTACAATTATCCTTATTTAATTTATAAGCTGTTTTTGTATCTTCACTTGGTTGCAGAGTTAACTTTACTTTATTCTCTTGAATTAATTCTAAAGTATCTAAAACTGTATCGGCTCCTAATAACATTAACCTATCATGTAAAAGACCTGCGCTTTCTAAAGGCATAATAGGAGTTTCCTTTTTAAGGATGATAGCTCCGGTGTCGATCTTTTCATCGATAAAGAAAGTTGTAACTCCTGTTTTTTTCTCTCCATTGATAATAGCCCAGTTAATTGGGGCAGCTCCTCTATAATCAGGTAGAAGGGAAGCGTGTAAGTTAAATGTTCCATACTCTGGCATTTTCCACACCACCTCTGGAAGCATGCGAAAAGCAACTACCACTTGTAGGTTTGCCTGGTAAGATTTCAACTCTTCTAAAAAGGCTGGGTCTTTTAAGTTTGTTGGCTGAAGTATTGGTAGCTCATGCTCTAAAGCATACTCTTTAACTGCAGAATATTTGATTTTTTGCCCTCTTCCAGCTGGTCTATCCGGAGCTGTTATTACTCCAACAATGTTGTAGTTGTTTTGGTATATAGCATCTAGGATACCCACCGCAAAATCAGGGGTTCCCATAAATAGAATTCTTAGATCTCTCATGTGTTTATTAGTTTAAAACTATAGGTTACAAGTATACATTTTGAATGTGGGTGGATCTTGTAGGTCTTATAGGTATTTTATTTGTTTTTATTTTTAATACAACTACTACAGATTTGACAATCCTCCATGGTGGGTTGATCAAAATATTCTAAGAGTAGATTGTTTTTACATTTAGTATCGTCTTGTATATATTTTAACACCCATTGAAATTGTGCGGTTTTTAAGGCATTGTATTTCTCTAGATAAACAAAAGTACGATATAGAGTTCTTTCTTGCTCATATATCTCATTAAAAAGAATAGATAAGTCATTGTTTACTGGAGTGTAATTCACTAATTCTTCTTGATGCCAAGCTTGTAGAAACTGATTTATTTGCTCTGGTGTTATTTGATTTTCTTGGGCTAATGCCTCAATGGCTATTTCCTGTTCTTGATCATAAACACCAGGATAAGTACTTAGTATCTGTAAAAGGATTTGTTCCTCAATAGGGTCTTGTTGTACAAGGTCAAATAACTCAGCTGTAGAGCCCGTTAGCTGTAGCCTTGGATTTTGTATAAAGTTTTGGGTGAATTTGATAATTCCTTGACGATCTAAAAATTGTAAGGCATTGAATGCTTGTAAGGTGTTGAATTTATTTCGTTTACAAAATGTATTGAAATTAAAGCTATAGCGCTGGTTGTATCCCTCTCCGTAAGCAATGTTTAAAAAGTTGTTTAGCTTTTTGTAAATCAACTTTAAAAATTCTTTATCAAACAATGTAGAATTAAAAAAGTCTTGACTGGTTTGTATTTCTTCTTGCTCCACTAAAATGCTACAAAAAGCTCTATTGCCATCTCTCCCTGCTCTTCCTGCTTCTTGGTAATAGTTTTCTAGGTTTTCAGGAAATTGTACGTGAATTACGTTTTTGACATTCTCCTTGTCAATACCCATACCAAAGGCATTAGTAGCCACTATAATTGGTGTGGTTTGATCTAGCCACTGTTTTAAAACTTTTTTCTTTTGTGTTGCTCCTAAACCTCCATGGTAAAAACTGGTCTTAAAACCTAAGCTATTTAGCGCCTGGGCATAGTTTTGGGTTTCTTTCCTATTTCTTACATAGATAATTGTAGGGGCATAATTCTTTTGTAGTATTTTTTGTATGATTTCTACTTTGTCCTTTACTTTATATACCCCATAAATTAAGTTTTCTCTATAGAAACTTTGCTCAAATATATTGGGATTATCCAATTGAAGAATTTGACATATATCCTCTATAACCCTTTTATTGGCTGAACCTGTCAGGGCAATAATAGGGGTGTTTTCAAAATGTGTTTTCAGATTTGTTAGCTTTAAGTAAGCTGGACGGAAATCATGACCCCACTGAGAAATACAGTGCGCCTCATCAATAGCAATAGTTTGAATAGAGAGCTTTTTTAAACGCTCTAAAATCCAATCTTGTTCCAATCGCTCTGGAGAAATATAGATAAATTTGTAGTTGCCATATTGGCAATTATCAAACACTGCATCTATTTCATGCATAGGCATTCCTCCAATTATGGCAGTTGCTTTAATCTGCTTTTGGTTCAAATTTTGAATTTGATCCTGAATCAAAGCAATTAATGGACTTACCACAAGACAAATACCTGGTTGCATTAAAGCAGGAATTTGAAAACAAATACTCTTACCGCCTCCTGTGGGTAGTAGAGCAAAAGTATCTTTTTTGTCCAATACTGATGCAATAATTTGCTCTTGTAGTGGTCTGAAACTTTGGTGTTTCCAATATTTTTTTAAGACATCTAAGGCATTTGTTAGCATAGTAGAATAACAAAAAAAAGGAATAAATATAATTGTAAAAATACGAATTTTTTGACATACTTAAAAAGGCTTATAGTCAGATACTATAAGCCTTTATGTTAAAATATAAATATTTTTTATTATATTCGGTCAATGATAAATTTCATTCGGTTTTCCACTGTGTCTTTAGGTACTTCAATTAAGTCGTAACCATAAGTTTTATAAGTGGAAACTAAATGCTGGTGTATCTGTGATGCTTGGTCAAAGTTTTCATATCTTTGTTCATCGCTCACATATATTCCCTCCCAAGGAGGAAGTAAGAATATTTGATGATATACATGTTTTTTACACGCAGAATCAAAGCTCTCTGGGTAGGAATCTCCTTTGTAATGCATATAGGCTAATACATCTGGAATTCCACGATCGATAAATACAACCTCTGCCTGCTCTTGGCATGCATCTTGATGTTGTTTGATTCTTCCCTCTAGTAGTAGTTTACTAAAAAGTAATGGTTCAGTAAGAAATAGATTATCAATACCTTGTTCTTGCGCTTGCTTGGTAACGGCCCTAGAAATTTCTGGGAAGCATACATAGCCATGTTTAGATAGCTCGTCAATAAGCGTAGTTTTCCCTGAACCTGGACCTCCTATTATTAAGATGATTTTTTTATTCATTTCTGCGGTAAATATCAAAGGTGCAAAAGTACAAAATATACTTATTAACGAAAGAGTTTTAACTACATCTTTTGAAAAAACTAACATTAAAATTGATTATATTTGCGTAATAAATACATTATGGACGAAAAAACAAAAGACTTCTACAAGCGTCTACAAGATGAGCTTGAGAAAGATATGACCTGGCCAGGAGCTTATTTATTTAAATTTATTGTACCTGGTGATCCAAAAAACCTTGCATTAATTGAAGAGGTTTTTGACAATACAGATGCTCAAATACAAACCCGTAATTCAAGCAATGGTAAATTTACCAGTGTTTCTATAAAGGTTACTATGGATAGTTCTCAGCAAATTATTGATAAATATATTGCTGTATCTCCTATAGAGGGTTTGATTTCTTTGTAAGATAAAGTACTTATCAATGGATAGATACTCTGTTCATTGGTAAGTGTTTTACCACTCCTTTTGCTTTAAACCCTTTTTGAAATTAACTACCCATGAAATTCAAGTCTCAAGACGCTATCCAAGAACTTAACTATAATACTTTACGAGAACAATTGGTTATTCCCGAATATGGAAGACATATTCAAAGTATGATAAACCATATTTGTACTATTGAAGATAGAGAACAAAGAAATAAAGCCGCACAATATGCCATTGATGTAATGGGGAGCATGAATCCCCATTTAAGAGATGTGCCAGATTTTCAGCATAAACTTTGGGATCAATTATTTATTATCGCTAAGTTCCAATTAGATGTAGATAGTCCCTTTCCTATAGCTACAAAGGAAACAACTACTAATAAGCCAGAGTTGTTACCTTATCCTCAAAACCACCCTAAGTATAGGTTTTACGGTAATAATATTACCTACATGATCAATGAAGCCTTGAAGTTTGAGGAAGGTGAAATGAAAGATGCTTTAATTATGGTTATTGCCAATCACATGAAAAAGAGTTTCTTATCATGGAATAAGGATACAGTAACCGATGAGGTAATTTTCGAACATCTATACGAGTTAAGTAAAGGAAAGATTAATCTGTCTAAAAAGGAAGAGGAGCTTTCTTCTACTAATAATTTGATGCAGGTTAATAAGAAGCAATCCAATAAAATGAATTATGGAAGTACTAACCAAAGAAGTAATTCCAATAATAAGAAATACAAAAACAACAATAATAATCACCAGTTTAAAGGTAAAAAATAATGGGTACATTTAAAATTGAGGGAGGATTTCAACTAAAAGGAGAAATTCATGCTCAAGGAGCCAAAAATGAGGCTTTACAAATATTATGTGCTGTTTTGTTAACTCCGGAAAGGGTTGTTATTTCTAACATACCTAATATTATAGACGTTAATAAATTAATTGATTTATTAGAAAAACTAGGGGTTAAGATAGAGCGTTTATCACCAAATAAAATGTCTTTTCAAGCCGATGAGCTAGACTTAGACTTTTTGAGTTCTCAAGAGTTTAAAGAAGGAGGCAGATCTATTAGAGGTTCCATTATGATGGTAGGACCTTTATTAGCAAGATTTGGAAAAGGATATATTCCCAAACCAGGAGGAGATAAAATTGGTCGCCGCCGCTTGGACACCCACTTTGAAGGTTTTATAAAATTAGGAGCTACCTTTAGATACAATAAAGAAGAGTATTTTTATGGGGTAGAGGCCAAGGAGTTAATAGGTACAGATATGCTTTTAGATGAAGCATCTGTAACTGGAACGGCTAATATATTAATGGCTAGTGTACTAGCTAAAGGCATAACAACGATTTATAACGCAGCATGTGAACCATATATTCAGCAACTTTGTAAGATGTTAAATAATATGGGGGCAAAAATCAGCGGTATAGGATCAAATCTTCTAACCATCGAGGGAGTTAAGTCTCTACATGGTTGTGAGCATAGAATGCTTCCCGATATGATTGAAATCGGTTCTTGGATAGGACTAGCTGCCATGACAAAGAGTGAGATTACTATTAAAAACGTTGGCTGGGAACATTTAGGAGTAATTCCAAGTGTTTTTGCTCGTTTAGGTATTACCATAGAAAAGCGTGGAGATGATATCTTTATCCCAGAACACAAAGATGGATATGAAATCCAAAGCTTTATAGATGGATCGATTTTAACTATATCGGACGCTCCATGGCCAGGGCTAACCCCAGACTTACTAAGTGTTATCTTGGTTGTGGCTACTCAGGCAAGAGGAGAGGTTTTAATCCATCAAAAGATGTTTGAAAGTCGATTATTCTTTGTAGATAAATTAATCGATATGGGAGCAAAGATTATCTTATGTGACCCCCATAGAGCCGTAGTGATTGGACACGATTTTAAGAGTCAATTAAAAGCTACTAATATGAGTTCTCCTGATATTAGAGCTGGTGTTTCATTATTAATTGCTTCTTTATCTGCTAAAGGAGTAAGTGTTATTCAGAATATCGATCAAATCGATAGAGGATACGAATCAATTGATGAGCGTCTACGTGCTATTGGAGCAAAAATTGAAAGAATCTAACCTTAAGTGGTTATAAGAATACAAAAAAGGGTGCTATTTCACAATTGAAGACAGCCCCTTTTTTATTTTTGAATCATATCTAAGATTTTAATACCCAACACAAATCCATGCTTTTTTGGAGCATCTGGAGAAATTGAGGTAAAGTAATCTATTCTAAATGGGCGAAACTTCTTAATGCCTATATTATTAAACCCTATACTGAATTCTTGGTAAACATCCTTCTCGGGGACTTCCAAAAGGTGAAAACCTACCACGAAAGAAAAGCCAGTTTTATTTAATAAGGGAATTTTATTTATAAGATATCCTCTAAAGTCGTGTTCCATATGGAATTCTACATAGGAAATATTAGTACTATAGCTATAATAAGGCAAAAGGTTAAACTGTTTATTGTACACTGGGGTACTTCCAATAAAAGTTTGGTTACCATTAAAGTGTTTGTAATCGGTAAAGGAAATAGGGTTTCGTTCTAAGTATCGACCTAAGGAAAGACCAATAAATAAATCTCCATATATACCAATGTTGTTATTAAAGGTTGTACTAAGACTTACAAAAGTATAGTTATAGTCCGAAGTAGTAGAGTTTAATGCCTTTCTTAAGTTTAAAGAAATAACAGGATAAGCAGAAACAGGTAAGTATTGCTTTTGATCTGGGTAACTGATAATCTTTTGATCAAAAACTACATCTAGTTGCAGGTCTAAACTAAAGGCCTTGTTATTAATAAAAGGTTTGCTTTGGAAATCTTCCGGATCCAAAGGGTTGTTAGATTCAAAACTAAGATGAGGTACAAAGGGTGGATGCTCTAGGTGATTACTAAGAGTTCTGCGATTAGAATATTCTAAATAACCTTTGAACTTTAATCCTGTAAATACATATTGTTCATACTGAAGTTGAATAAAGTCTTTTTGGAAATACTTTGCGTAGTTTTTCCCAAACCAAGCACTAGCAAAGGAGTTGATAGGAGTTTTAATAGGGTCATCCCAATTAAATTGCGAAATACTTGAACCTCCTGAAATAGATATTTTATTGTAATTAATCTCATTGAGTAAATGAGAGGCGTAACCAGAGAAGCGGGTTTTGTTCTCCGATACCCCATAATTTAAAATAGCTCCAGCACTTGTTTTGGCTCCACTTTGATATATTTTAGAAAAGTCAAGACCTGTTGTTACGTTAAAGCCTTGTACTGCATTAAAGGCAAAAGTAGATAAAAGCCCCCTATAGGAATAGGTGGTGCTTTTATTAGAATTGATATAGCGATAACCTTTAAGGAATTTAAAAAGAGTGATGTTGTTGTTCCTTTTATCAATGGAGTCCAACATAACAATGGTTTGTTGTTTATCTAATATTTTCCTTGCTTGAAAATTTTGGATTTCTTTTTTGGGTAATGCGTAAGGACGGATAGTATCCCAAAATTCATCTGAATTTTGTTTAAAGTTCTCTTGGTAGCTAATTAGCTCATTAGAAAAATCTTTTTTCCCTAATAAATGGTCTCTTTTATAGTTGTAGAAAAACGAATTAAACTGACCCGTGAAATCAAAGACAATAAATTTTCCATCGATATAAAGATTTTGTTGTTTCTTTATATATCTATTCATTGCCTTATCGTATTGGAAATACTGTGCTACAACTAATTGTTTAGCTAAAGGTAAACCTACGTTGGCTCCTTGCATACCAGCATAAATACTAGTTAATTGCCATAAGTGATCACTTATGGTCATTTCTCCTGTTAACACAGGTTCTCTTTCCCTTTTTGGAGTAAAAGAGATGGTGTAAATGGTATAACCTTCTAAATCCTTCTGGATATTAATTACTTTAAAGTTGTAGTAGTTTCTAGCATAAGAAACTAAAGGGGAGATTATTTTTAGTTGGTTAGATACCTTTGGGGCATAAAAGTCTAGGTGAGAATCTATACCACTTTGCAGAAATATATCTCTTGAATCACCAGTTTCTCTTTGTGCAATCACTTGTTCATGTACATAGTGTTGGTTTAATACAGTTATATCCGAAATTAATTCTCCTGCATATAAATAGGCATTGGGTAAGGAAAGGTCTAGGCGAATGTCTAGGTCTTTACGGTGTTGTCCTAAAAAGGTTTCTCTATCTCCTGCTAATTGGATGTTACCTTTAGAATAGTAGCCTACTGTGTATTTAGTGGGAGGTTTGTTTTTACCTACTAAGTCTAATAAGAATAAAGCATAATCATCCTGAGGGTTTTTAAAACTAAATAAACCTTTATTATAGGTATTAAGGGTGAAATCTTGTTGAAGTTGTTCTTTTTCCTTTAGATTATATTCCATTTGTTTACTTAAATAACCAGTAGCTTGTACCTGTATGGTACCTCTTTGAGGAATTTGAGTAAAGTAGTAATAACCCAGGGAGTCTGTGGTGGTTTGTAATGCAGTATCTCTAAAAAATACTTTTGCATTTTTTAGAGCAACTTTATCTTCATTGATTACCCTTCCTTTTGCCGTAAAATTTTGGCTAAAGCTGGGTAATTGCCAAGAGAGTAAAAAATAAAGACAACATAAAAAGGATATAGGTAAGCGCATTGGTAATTACATGGTAAAGTAACTAAGGGCTAAATTATAGCTCTTAAGCCCAAAGCCGACTACGACCCCTTGACAAACTTTAGAAAGATAAGAATGGTGTCTAAATTCTTCTCTAGCAAAAGTATTAGAAATATGTACCTCGATTACTTTTGTCGTAATACCAGAGATTGCATCGGCTAGTGCGATGGAAGTATGGGTGTATGCTCCTGCGTTTAGAATAATACCATCATAAGAAAAACCTACTTGATGGATTTTATTAATAAGTTCTCCTTCAATATTACTTTGGTAATACTCAATATCTAGAGTAGGGAAACTTGCCTTTAGTTGCTCTAAGTAATCTTGAAAACTCAAGCTTCCGTAGATATGAGGCTCTCTTTTACCTAAGAGGTTTAAGTTAGGACCGTTTATAATGATTATTTTCATAGTAATATTCGCGTGGTTTATATAGGCAAAGATAATTATTAATTCATTGTTTAATATAATAAGTTCAACTAATTATGCAGGGCACAGCCATATAAAAGAGATTTTGTAAAAATAAGCGCGCTAAAAAAGCTCTTTTATTCTCACTTGTTTAACCAAAGTAGCTTTAGTTGAAAAGCTAATTCTTTTTGTACCTTAGCTAAAAAAATGCACAGTAAATATTGGCAGAGTAATATTCGCATGTTTTCTACTTATTTAAAATTAGAAAGGGGATTGTCGGATAACTCTATACAAAGTTATGTTCTAGATGTACGAAAGTTTATAGGTTTTTTAGAATCCTATCCAGAGGTGGTACAAATAGGGGATATAACCGATGAATTTGTCCAGGAATTTATTTATCAAATACATGATTTTGTTGCACCTACTACCCAAAGTAGGATTATATCTGGGTTAAAAAGCTTTTTTAATTACTTTGTATTAGAAGGTTATATAGAGCGTTCTCCAGTAGAACATATCTCCAGTCCTAAGCAAGGAAGAAAGCTTCCAGTTGTTTTAAGTTTAGATCAAATCGACGCTTTAATCGCAGCAATAGATCAAAGTAGCGATCTAGGGTATAGAAATAAAGTTATTTTAGAAACGCTGTATAGCTGTGGATTAAGGGTAAGTGAATTAACCCATTTGAAAATTTCCGATTTATTTTTCAATGAAGGTTTTATACGAATAATCGGAAAAGGATCTAAGCACCGTTTTGTGCCTATTGATCCCAATACCATGCAATATATAACCACTTATATAAAGACCATTAGAAGTAAGATAGAGGTGCAAAAAACAAGTAGTGATATTTTGTTTTTAAATCGCAGAGGCGCTCAATTAACCCGTGCAATGATCTTTACTATTATAAAAGATTTAGTTAGAGAGTTAGACTTTAATAAAGAGGTTTCTCCTCATACCTTTCGCCATTCCTTTGCGACTCATTTATTAGATAACGGAGCGGATATTCGTATTATTCAATTGCTTTTAGGTCATGAGAGTATTACAACAACACAAATCTATACTCATGTGTCTTCTCAGCGGTTAAAAGATGTGTTATTGCGCTTTCATCCAAGGGCAAACAAAGAAGAGTTATAAGGTAAATACAAGCCATAAAAAAACGTCTAAGAAAGTTCTTAGACGTTTTTTTATAGTATATAAGTAATAAAATTATTTAGCAATGTTAATTGCTCTAGTTTCTCTAATTACTGTAATTTTCACTTGACCTGGATAAGTCATTTCTGTTTGAATTTTCTGTGAAATATCGAAAGACAATGTACTTGCCATTTCATCACTTACTTTTTCACTCTCTACAATAACTCTTAATTCTCTACCTGCTTGAATTGCGTAAGAATTTTTAACTCCATTAAAATCATTAGCTATGCTTTCTAAGTCTTTCAGGCGTTGGATGTAAGAGTCTAATACTTGACGTCTTGCTCCTGGTCTTGCCCCAGAGATAGCGTCACATACTTGAACTAATGGAGAAATAAGTGAAGTCATTTCTATTTCATCATGGTGAGCTCCAATGGCATTGCAAACCTCTGGTTTCTCTCCGTATTTCTCTGCCCATTGCATTCCTAAGATTGCGTGAGGTAGTTCACTTTCTGTTTCAGGTACTTTACCAATATCGTGTAGTAATCCTGCTCTTTTTGCTAGTTTAACGTTAAGCCCTAATTCTGCAGCCATTAAACCACATAATTTAGCTACTTCTCTAGAGTGTTGTAATAGGTTTTGACCATAAGAAGAGCGGTATTTCATTCTCCCAACAACTTTGATTAATTCAGGGTGTAATCCGTGAATACCTAAGTCAATAACAGTTCTTTTACCTATTTCAATGATTTCTTCATCAATTTGTTTAGTTGTTTTAGCAACCACCTCTTCAATTCTTGCAGGGTGGATACGTCCATCGGTTACTAAACGGTGTAAAGAAAGACGAGCAATTTCTCTTCTAACTGGATCAAAACAAGATAAAATAATAGCCTCAGGGGTATCATCTACAATTATTTCTACTCCTGTGGCAGCTTCAATGGCGCGGATATTACGTCCTTCACGACCAATAATTCTACCCTTTACATCATCCGATTCAATATTAAATACAGATACACAGTTTTCTACTGCTTCTTCTGTTCCTACTCGTTGAATGGTTTGAATTACAATTTTCTTAGCCTCTTGTTGAGCAGTTAATTTTGCTTCTTCAATAGAGTCTTGTATATAAGCCATTGCATCTGCTTTAGCCTCATTTTTCAAACTCTCAATGATTTGGTTTTTAGCTTCCTCTGCTGTTAATCCCGAAATAGCTTCTAATTGCTCCACTGAAGTGCGGTGTAATTTGTCTATTTCTTCTTGTTTTTTACTGATTACTTCCAATTTGTTATTGTAATCAGTGATTACTTTTTCGCTCTCTTCTGCCGCTTTTTTAGCCTTAGCTAGCTCACTTGATATCTGAGACTCTTTATCTCTTGTTCTTTTTTCAGCTTCAGCGATTTTTTTATCCCTAGATAAAATAACCTGTTCATGTTCTGATTTAAGCTCAATAAACTTTTCTTTAGCTTGTAATATCTTCTCTTTTTTGATGGCTTCTCCCTCCGTTTTTGCTTCTCGCAATATCGTCTTAGCTTCACCTTGTGTTCTCTGTAGTATAGAAGAGGCGTGATTCTTTTCTAAGTACTTCGCTATGGCAAAGCCTATACCAGCACCTAGTACAACTCCTCCGACGATGAATAATATTCCCATAAATGTTTCAAAATTATATATAAAAAAAGCCCACATTAGTAGAGTTGCATAAACTCTTAAAAAGACAAGTTTTGAGCTAACTCGCTGTTCAAGGATCTGCGCAAGGCAGCATGCTTTAGTAGCAAAGATTCACTCATTTTAATTTGTTAGTGTTGAGTTTATCAAACGGGTTCTAATGTGGGCAGTATCTTTTGTTTAAGAACGTCTTTTGTTATTTTTTCGATAATATACTTTCTAGTACTTGATCTAATTTAATTAATCGGTCTACCGATTTGTTGTATGACTCTGTAGTGTCTATGGTTTTTTGCTCGCTTTGCGAGGCCAATTGCAAGGCACACATCGCCAAAACATCTTGTTTATCTCTCACAGCATAATTTTGTTCAAACTGATGAATCATCGTTTCGATTTTCTTTGAAGCTGTTCGCAAAGCTTCCTCTTGAGCATAACTAACTGTTAATGGATATACTCTATCTGCTATCGAAATTTTAATTCTTAATTGTTCATCTTTACGCATAAACTAATTATTTAGTGAGCTGAGCGATACATTGATCGATCTCTTTTATTAATGAATTTATCTTGAGTTTTGTCTCTCTTTTTGTTTCTTCACTGCCCAATAAGGAATTCGCAAGTTGCAGGGATTCATACCTCTGGTAAATCTCATCTAATCGCTTCTCATTTTGATGAATTTCCAACTTAGCTTGGTTAAGATTTTCCTTTAACTGATCGTTCTCAGCTTGTAAAACATTCAACCGTTGTACAAGTTTTGCAAACTTAACTTCTAAAGAACTTATTATATCCGTTAGTTCACTCATTATACCTTTTGTTAATCCTTATACTACAAAGTTACAATTAGTATTTAAATTTAAAAAAGTTTTAGCATAAAAAATAGTCTTTTTCTATAAATAGTATTTTACCTTGTTTTACTAGGGTTGGTTTTGTGGTTAGAATTTAAAAAATAGCTAGACATTATGTATTTTAGCACAAAACAAATATACGATGAAATATAGATTTTTTTGCACTTTGCTGGCAATGAGTGTTTTTGGACTTGGTAATGCCTTGGGCCAAGAAAGTTTACAACCTCCTCTAGAAATTCCTTTGCATGCTTCAGGTAATTTTGGAGAATTAAGAGGTACGCATTTTCATGCAGGTCTAGATATTAAAACCCAGCAAAGAACAGGAATAAATGTTTATAGTACACAAAGCGGATATGTATCGCGCATAAAAGTGTCCACTTGGGGGTATGGAAAAGTTATCTATATCGCACATCCCAATGGCCAGACAACTGTGTATGCTCACTTAGATAAATTTCAAGGAGATATAGCGGATTATGTGTTAAAGAATCATTATGCAAAAAAGGCTTTCGAAATAGAAATGTTTCCCGCTAAAGGGGAATTACCTGTTGAAAAGGGACAATTAATCGCATTAAGTGGTAATACAGGTGGAAGTGGGGGACCTCACTTGCACTATGAGGTAAGAGATACTAGAACCCAAGAAGTCTTAAATCCTTTTTCTACTGGTTTGGATGAAAAATTAACCGATACAAAGGCTCCTACTGTCAATAGTGTTCGCGTGTACCCTTTACAGGATAAAGCAGCTGTTCAAGGAAAGAGTACTGCCTTTGACCTTGGTTTTAAAGCTAAAGATGCCAACACCATTATTGTGGATACTGTTTTTGCTAAAGGGCCAATTAGCTTTGGTATCGACACTCATGACACAGCTGATTTTAATGCCAACAAAAATGGGGTGTACAAACTAAGAGCATATGCAAAGGATCAACTGGTTTTTGGCTACACTTTTGATCGTTTTTCTTTTAGTGAGACCAATTTAGTAAATGCCTTAGTAGATTATCCTTTATATGTGAATAATAGTAGAAGAGTACAGCGTTTGTTTCATCCTAAAGGCTATAATTTGTCGGTTTTGATAAAAGGTCTTGGAAGTGGTATAGTTGAGGTGAAGCCTCAAGATAACTTTGAGTATATTATTGAATTATGTGACTATCATGGTAATGAGCAAAAGGTAATTATCCCTGTTGTTTATAAGGAGCAGACTATCGTTTTACAAGATCCTGTAAAAAAGGACTTAAAACCCATTCACACTCAAAAAGCCTATACTTTCTCTAGTGACTTTGCTACTGTGAATTTAAGGGAAAACTCATTTTTTGAAGATTTTGATTTGGATTTATCTACTAAAGATGGAGTTCTTTACTTTCACACTCCACAAGTGTATAGTAAGAAAAACATGACAGTGGTTTTTGATACAAGTCAGATGAATATAGAAGACCCTTCGAAAGCCTTTATTGGATTAGTAGGTAAAAACGGTAGTAGATCCTATTATGCAACAACTAAAAAAGGAAGTCAATATTCTATTGAAACAAAGAATTTTGGACAATATCAAATCATGTATGATAGGGTAGCTCCTAGTATTTATGGGGCGAGTTTCAAACCAGGAGATTGGTTGAGTAATGCCACTAAAATTAGCTTTAAAGTGAGCGATGATTTATCGGGGATTTCCTCTATACAAGGCTATATTAATGATAAGTGGATTCTATTGGATTACGATTACAAAACAAAGACAATAACCCATTATTTTAGTGATGGTATTGTTGGTTCTTCAAGACAAGATGTTACTATTATAGTAAAGGATAATGTAGGAAATACTAAAGAATTAAATACTCATTTCTTCAGAAAGTAATCCCGGCTTTTTAGCCTTGTAACTAAAGAGTATATTCCTTTAATAAGATAGGGAAATAGAAAATTTAAAAGGTATCTAAGAGGTAGAACACTCTTGGGTACCTTTGTTGTTTTAGGTGTTTTTAGAGGGGAATTTTATCTAAAGAAATATAGAAAAATAATGTATCTTTGAGGTAGTAATTTTTTTGAAAAAATATGAAAAAGGGATATGCCTTATTACTCCTTGCTTTATCTATGGTTGCCTTAGGATGCAAACAAGAACAAACGCCTAAAGTTATCTATAGCGATAAAGTAGTGGAGAAAGAATTAGATCCAAATCAATCAGAGGCCAATGAGGAGGTTAAAGCGGATTTTTTAATCGCTGATTTGCCTATTAGTTTTGCTGACTCTAATTATTTAATTCATCCCGTTGGACAGGTAAGAACTTATGGAACAGGCTCCAAATATTCTGCGAAAAAGCAATCCTATTCCTTCACTATTTCTAGTTATGTTCCCTTTCAATTAACGGGTAGTTTAGATAACCTAATGTTTCAACATGTGGATTCACTATCCATTTATCCTTTAACCAATGATGTCGTTAAGATAGAAACAGTAAATTATTTAAAAGAGTTAGCCGATAAGACAAAAAAACATATTTTAGTATATACTCTTAGTGATCAGGATACTAATTTAGATGGTCAAATTGATCGATCGGATATTAAAAACTTATATATAAGCGATAATCAAGGTAAAAACTTTACTAAACTAAATCCAGAATTACAAGAAGTGTTAGATTGGAGCTTAGTGATTCAAAACAACCGTCTGTACTTTAGATGTATACAAGATGTCAATAAAAATGGCGCTTTTGATAAAATGGATACCATACATTACTACTATGTAGATTTATTAAAAACTCCTTGGGTGAGGGTGAGTTATACCCCATTTCAGGATAAACAAAAACAAGAACAAGAAGTATTAGAGAATTAAAGGGCTACATACCTTTTTTTATTATAGTAACAAAGGGATTATCTTTTTTGAGATAGTCCCTTTGTTATTTATATGCTCTTTTAGTAATTGTGAATAAACTACTCTTCAAGAAGTTCTTTGTCTAATTGCTTTCTTTCTTGGATGAATTCAGCTAATTGAACTCCATATTTAGAAGCAGCTACTTTTTGATCTAGTGAATTGTAAATTGTGTCTAAGAACTTAGTGTTAGCATCATATAAGTCACTTAAAGCAATATAAGGTGCCACCTCAGAATTCTTATGGTTTAAAGCAAAGTTTACCGCATTTAAGTATTTACGTACTATTAAGCGCTCACTAACTTTGATTAAAGAGTCTCTTTTAATTGGTTCGTTTAGTTTATCTGCTTGAAAAATATCAATTACCAATTCATTTTGACGGTCGCTTATAATGGAGCGTGTCTTTAAATAATTCTCGTAAACCTCTTGGGTGCTGGATCCTGTAATTTTAGCATCTGCATAAAATTTCTTCAAAGTAGTGTTTATTTGGATATTCCCAGGCTCTACAAATAAAGGGATTTGATTGTCGGAAGAATTGGTATAACCTCTATCTAGGGTTATATAAAACATCTCAGGAGAATCTACATTGGTAGAGAAAAGGAAGTCAGAATTTCCATCTACTATCAAAGAGTCGATTGCCACAAGGGTAGTATCTTGGACCTTTGCAAGATAAAGTTTCCCTTGTTTGAATCCTTTAACTGTTCCCTTTATAGTTACATTGTTATTTGTGTTTTGGTTATTTTGACAAGAGACAAAGATAACTCCACAGGCAATTAATGCAGTATAAAAAAATTTTCTCATAGTTAACTAAAATAATCTTTTGGCTTAGTATTGGTTATTTTGCTTTTAATCTTGTTTTTTTAATAAAAACAGATGGGGTACAAACCCTTATAGGGTTAGATTTTAAAGCCCTGCAAATATATATAATAGAAGTTAATAACAATGCTTTATTTCTTAGGATTTCACGGTATTATGTTAAAGTGTTAAAAGCAAACTTTATTTTCTACTGTGTTTGGCTGTATAGTTTTTTGTAGTGCTTGAAAACTAGTAGAAGTCTACTTAAGGCATAGCTTTTAATTTGATAAATAGTCTGTTAGGTGAAAATTATTAATAGATTAGATCTTTTTCGAAAGGATAGAAATCAAGTATATCAAAAAAAAATACAGGGTGATTTTTTTTACAAAAGTTAAATTTCAATAGAATAACTTGTATATTAGGGTATTGCAAAATATAATAAAAAACAAATATGAATTATACGGTTTTTTGTGGATCCGGTTCAGGAAGCAGAGCTTCCTTCAAGTCAGAGGCATTTTTATTAGGAACTTTACTAGCTACTCGAAATATCAACTTAGTTTACGGAGGTTGTAAAGTAGGTTTAATGGGAGCATTAGCTGATGGAGTTTTATCCAAAAATGGGCATGTAATAGGTGTCTTTCCAGAGTTTCTGGAGAATAGAGAGCTTATACATCCTAATCTAAGTGAATTGATACTGGTTAAAGATATGGCAGAGAGAAAAAGACAATTGCTGGATTTAAGCCAGGGATTTATTGCCTTACCAGGTGGCTTTGGGACTTTAGAGGAGTTTTTCGAAGTTGTTACTTTTGCTCAACTTGGTCTGTTTGAAAAACCTATTGGCCTATTGAATTTAGAAGGATTTTACAATCCACTATTAGACATGATGCAACATATGGTAAAGCAAGGTTTTGTGCAAAAAGATACCTTAGATTTGTTTGTAGTTGCAGATAATGTATTAGACTTATTAGAGAAGTTAAAACGTTATTGTTCACAGTATACTTCAAAATGGGCACAAGTGGGTCTGTAAATACAGTTATTTTTACACACTGCTAATTCAGCCTTAACATTGGCTTGATTTTAAGCTGGTTTTACACTATTACCTTTGTGTGGTATAATATACTTTAGTTTTAGCAGTGCGTTTATTTTTTTTATTTTTTTTATTTTTTTTATGGTGTAATATTATTTATAGTCATAATGTTTATTTTCAAGTAATTAATAGTCAAAATGGTTTGTCTAATAATTCAGTGCATCGCCTTTTAGCCCATAGTAATGGAGATATCTGGATTGCTACTTGGGATGGGATAAATATCTATGATGGGAATAAATTAATTATACATAAAAATGATCCTTTCGATTCCAAATCTTTGGCAGGTAATAGTATTATTTGTTTAATTGAAGATGCCAAACAAGATGTTTGGCTTTTAAGTGATAGTAAGCAATTAAGTAGATATAATCCAAAAACAGGTTTTCAAAATATAGACTTACCTTTTTTTGGAGTCGCTCTTTTTTTAGATGATAAATATGGATTAGTCATTCAAAGTGATAAACATCAATTTTATTATTTGAACGATAATCAAGAACTTGAACTTTTAAGCCAGTTTGAATTTCCCTTACTAATGGATAGTGAGGTTCAAGATAGTATTAGACATTTTTGGAAAAACCATTTTGTTGATCAAAATATAAATAAAATTATTGCTTATAAAGAAGGACAGTTTTTAGTAGGCACAAATAAAAATGGATTATATCTAGTTCAAGTAAATGATAAATCCCAGGTGGAGATATTGGAAAACTTCACCTCAGATGTGTCTAAGGGAGCTATTTTACCTAGTAATGAAATAGTAGATATAATTAAGGATAAATACCAAGTTGTTTGGCTAGGGTTTAAAGATGGTGGAATAGCTAAGATGTATAGTCAAAATAATGGTATAGGATTAGTTAGTGAAACCAAAGATATTTTGCCTCAACAAACTGTAAGAGCTATTTTAAAAGATCAACAACAAAATTTATGGCTTGGTTATTACAATAAGGGGGTGTATATACAAAAAAGTAAGCAGCAAGATTTTAAGTATTTTGATTTAAAACAAGACAATGAGGATTGGTTACGCGTTCGTTCTTTATTTCAAGATAGTAATAATAGTGTTTGGGTTGGAACCTATGCAGGAGTAATACGTATAGAGGACCAAAGTAAAGTAATGTACTATTCAACTTCTACGGATGCTTCAATGATGAGCAACCGTACTTACGCCATTGCTCAAGATAAAAACCAAAATATTTGGATGGGGGGATGGGGTGGATTAAGTAAATTTGATCTCAAAGCAAATAGCTTTGTGCCTTTTGCACAGCAAGCTTCATTTAAGCAATATAATATCCGTAAAATAGTACCTATTGGAGATAAACTTTATATAGCTACCGAGCACCATGGGATAATTTTATATGATTTAAAAACTCAGGATATTTTAGGATTTGATCAAAAAAAGGGCCTGGTGGGAAATAGTGTCTATGATATTTATTACGATCCAGTTATGCAGCAATTTTGGATTGCCTCTTTAGGTGGAATTACAATAGTAGATAATCAACTACGTTTAATAACTACTTTAACCGAATCTGATGGTCTACCAAGTCATTTGGTATATAGTTTAAATGCTGTTTCAGGTAAAATATGGATTAGTACTACAAAGGGGATTGCTACCATTGATATGAAAAATAGAGCTGTTGTTAATTATAGCAACCTATTTCTCTGGCAAGGACTCGAATTTTCAGAAGGTGCATATTTTTTCGATTCTGATGAGCAATTGTTTTATGGAGGTACCAAGGGAATTAACACAGTGGATACTAAGGAGTTTTTCCATCAAAGTAGTGTTCCTGATTTTAAGTTATGGGTTGATGAACAAGTAGTCACGCAAAATGAAGTAGTACAAAGAGAATATTCCAACAGTAGTTTACAGTTAGAGCTCTATCCTATAGGTATTCATTCTCACGGGATAAATCAATTTGAATACCGCATAGCTGGACTTTTTCAGGAGTATAGGCCTTTGTTAAGAAATATTATTTATTTAGACAATCTTGACTCAGGCAAGTATGTTCTACAAGTAAGAGATAAGGCAAGTGTGGATAGTGGTCCCCTTTTCTCTAAAGAAATTACAATTCTACCTCCATTTTACCAAAGAATTTATTTTATTGTTATTGTCTTTATATCCATTGCTTTTGTAATTTATGGAGGTTATTTCTTAAAAAAATACTGGGTAAAAAGGCAACAAAAACAATTACAACAAAAAGTAAAAAAACACACCCATAAAATATCCCTCGAAAAAGAAAACTTAGCTAGACAAAATAGGAAATTAAGGAAATTTAACCAACATATATACCATCGTGAACAACAATTACTTTCCGTACACTCTAGTTTGAGAAATAAGGATATCGATCTAGAAAATTTCAGAGCCTATTTATTTTTTAATATTCAGCGTCCTATAGCCGAATTATTAGAGGGGATAGAGCAAAATGTGTCAAAAAATAAACTAAGGGACTTAGCAATAATTGCCTATCAAAGAACCAAAGACTGGGAACCCTTAAAAACTATTACTGATTTTGGTGAGAATTCCCCCATTTATGTTAATGTAAAGGATTTTGTGGGGCAGACTCTACAAAGTTATATTACCAAAGATAAAACTAGTAAACAAGTAGTCTTTTTCAATAATCAATTGCCTGATGACTTATGGGCTGAGATAGACATTGCTAGATTTCAGAGCCTTATACATCACCTTTTGCATGAATGTTCTAAATTTTGTGATAAGAAAACAGGTGTAACCCTTGGCTGTTTCACAGAGCAAGGAGATGTACTTGTTTTGGAATTTCAATCCAAATGTGAGTTATTAAAGAAGTATTGGAAGTTTAATAAGGAGTTTAGTCCTTACACCAAAGCAATAAATAGGTTGTCCCAGGATTTAGGAGTTTGTATACAAGAGGTAGAATCTAATGATTTTCAGTTAAACATACAATTAGCCCTTTCAAAGCAACAGACTGAGGTAAAACAACCTAAATGGAGTCAAGAGGCTCTAATGCAGCAAATATCTCCTTTACCAGCAAATAAGGTTAACCTATTAGTACTAGTTAAAGAGCAAGATCAAAGCATTGTAGAAAATGTACTTGCCACCTCGACTAATTGCCATGTTGTGTTTGCAAAAACAGCTCTTCAAGGTGTTGATTATTTAAACTTATACTCTTTTCAAGGTATTATTATTTATGACTCTTCCTTAGATAAGAATCTACACTATTTCCTTGAGAAATGTAAGGAGAATAGAAAGAACTCCAATGCGACTACTTTTTATTTATGCCAACAATCCACCTATTTTTTACAAGATAAATTATATGCTTTAGGAGTAAATCAGATTATCCACTTACCTATATCAGCACAGACATGGAATAATAAAATACTGGAGCCTCTAAGTCAAATCAAGCAAAGCAATCAATTAAAAGATATTTTACAAGTGCCTTTACAGCAGATTGCTCAAGAGGAGGTGCAAATTTCTTTTGAGCAAAAGCTTCTTAGAAAAGCTTTGGGTATTTTACAGCAGTCCTATAGTAGACCTGAGTTTAGTATAGAGGAATTAACTCAGGAACTAGGGGTGTCTAAAATAAAATGTTACCGATTGTTTAAAGATAATTTAGACAAATCTCCCATGGAATTATTAGTAGAGTTGCGTATGGAGAGAGCAAAGAGTTTAATCCATAGCAATACAGGGATGACTATTTCAGAAATTAGCTTTGAGTGTGGTTATAACGACCCAAAGTACTTTAGTAAAACTTTTAAAAAAATATTTGGCATCACCCCTTCTGCCTATTGTAAAGAAAAAAGTTAGAGCAAAGCCGTAGTTAGCTTAGTGTTAAGCTAATGTTGTTGCAATAAAAGTCCTCTGTTTTGATAAGAAAAACACCGTATTTTGAATTATTACTCCTCTTGAATGAAAGAAAATTACCCCGTGAATATGTGTTTGCCTAGTACTTTGGCTGCAAAATAAAAACACTAAAAACAATGAAACAATTTTTACTTTTTTGGGTAATCACCATTGGTTGTATATCCTCTATAAGTGCACAAGTAACTATAAAGGGAAAGGTCATTGCTATAGAAGACCAAAGTCCAGTATCTTTTGCAACAGTGGTTGCTAATGAAAATTACTCTACCTGGGCAAATACGGATATAGATGGTAATTTTATTATTGAACTACAACAAGAGGAAGGTTTTTTGAGTGTGGAGTATATGGGGATGAATAAAACTACTGTACCCTATAAATCAGGACAAGATGTTTTGATTGAAATGGTAAGTGAACAAAATCTATTAGATGAAGTGGTGCTAATAGGTTATGGAAGTTCAAAGAAAAAAGACGTAACTACTTCCATTTCTACCTTAGAAGATGTAGATCAAATATCCTCTAGACCGGTATCTAATTTAAATGATTTTTTGCAAGGACAAGTAGCAGGGGTTACTGTGATGAGTCAAGGAGGTGACCCTTCGGAGAGTAGTAAAGTTATTATTCGTGGTACAGGATCTTTAGCCGATGAACAACCTTTGACAGTTGTAGATGGAGTGCCTTATTATGGACCAGCAATTAATCCCAATGAAATTGCCTCAGTATCTATTTTAAAAGACGCTGCAGCTGCGGCTATTTATGGGGCACAAGCGGCTTCAGGGGTAATTGTAATTACGACAAAAAAGGGAGTTAAGGGTGATCCAAGAGTGTCACTTAATATG
Source organism: Myroides sp. LJL115 (assembly GCF_054871665.1). NCBI lineage: Bacteria > Pseudomonadati > Bacteroidota > Flavobacteriia > Flavobacteriales > Flavobacteriaceae > Myroides > Myroides sp. LJL115. Next base: position 55,946 of record NZ_JBTXLS010000012.1, read on the forward strand.
TATAGTGGTGTTTCAAGAGCTAGTAATTTGCCTACTCCTTTGGATGCAAGTGGACAATCTTGGGCTTATAATACGGCTGCTGATAATGCTGGTGCTCCAAGACAATCTGCTCACGATCCACTAGCAAACCCTTATGGTAGTGTTACTAGGACTAATTGGATGAAGGAAATTTTTAGAACAGCAGCAGTTAACAATGTTGATGCAAGTATTTCTGGTGCTAATGATAAAGCTAATTATTTCACCTCTTTTGGTTACAATAAAAGAGAAGGTACTTTAGTGGGAACATTTTCTGAACGATATAGTTTTCGTGTAAAAACAGATTATAAACTTTCAGATAAAGTTAGTGTTGGACAAAATGTTTATTATTCAAACACTAATTCTTTAGGAACTAATACTACAAGTTCTTACTCGGGTAGTATTATAAATGCTTTATACATGCCTTCTTCGGCTAGTGTTTACGATAAAGACGGAGCATTCTCAGGTGTAGTTCCTCATGAATTAGCTGCTTTCGCAGGAGCTTATGGGGATGTATATAATCCAGTGGCTTTATTACTTCGCCCAACTCAAAGTAATCCTACTAATTTTATTACAGCAAATGCTTACTTAAATTATGATATTTTGGATGGTTTAACCTTTAGGAGTTCTTATAGTTATGATTTTACAAATAATAAATTTAAGAAGTTTACACCTAAAGCACCTGAGTTAGGACGTACCAACTTAACCAATTACTTGTTGGAGTCTACTTACAATAAAAATCATTGGATTTGGGATAATCAAATAACCTATGATAAGAGCATTAAAAAGCACCATTTTAATCTAACGGCTATTTATTCGGCTCAGAAAACCAATTATAATTATTATTCACAGCAAGGGGAGGGATTTAGTAGTGAAGAAGGTTTTAATCAGTATATGGGTAATGCTTCTATTATTAGAAAACCTGTTACCCAGGTATGGCAAGAGGCTTTAAACTCCATTTTGGGTAGGGTAATATATGATTATGATGATAAGTATTTTATGTCCGCTAGTATACGTAGGGATAAAACCTCTCGTTTAGCTAGAGAAAATCAATCGCAAATTTTCCCATCTGCCTCATTAGGATGGAGAATATCTCAAGAGGATTTCTTTAATGTTGGGATCATTAGCGAATTAAAGTTAAGAGGTTCATGGGGACAAATAGGAAATGTTAACTCTGTAGGGTATTATTCTTTTGATGTGCCTTTAAGTACTACAGATGTTATTTTAGGTCAGGATGGAACTTTAAGCGGTAAAGGAACTTATGTAAATAGACAAAGTAACCCTAATTTAAAATGGGAAACCTCTGAGAGCTGGAATATAGGGATAGATGCTGCCTTTTTTCAAGGTAAATTGAATTTAGTTGCTGATTATTTCCAAAAACGTACTAAGGATATGATTCTACCAGGTTTAGAGGATGCGCATCATGGAACTATTGCTGCCGATGTTAATGGTGGAGAGGTTTTAAACAAAGGGGTTGAATTATCATTAAGTTATTATGGAAATATTGGACAACAAGGTTTTCAATATAAAATATATGGGGCAACAAGCTTTTTATCCAATGAGTTAGTTAATCTTAATGGTTATAATCAAAGTGGTATTAATTTTATTAGTCATGGGGATAATGTTAGAAGTACTCTTTCTCCTTATCGTTCTGTTGTTGGTCGCTCTTTATACTCTACTTACCTAGTTCCTTATTTAGGTATTTTCCAAAACCAAGAGCAAATCAATTCTCATGTCAATAGTAATGGAGAGTTAATACAGCCTAACGCAAAGCCAGGCGACTTTATGTTTGCTGATACTAATAATGATGGGAAGATTGATAATCAAGATAAAGAATTTATGCAAGCATATGTTCCTAAGATTACCTATAGCTTTGGATTAAGTGCAGAATATAAAAACTTTGATATTAATTTATTCTTCCAAGGAGTAGGAGATATAAAGGTATTTAACGGTTATAAATTCACGGCATATAATGCTTCTCAACAAGGATATAACCTAGATAGACAGGTTCTTAATTCATGGTCACCTACCAATACCGATACAAGTATTCCAAGACTATCTACTAAGGATGATAATCAAAACTTTGGAACAGCTTCAAGTTGGTATTTAGAGGATGCCTCTTATTTGAGATTAAAAAATATAACGATAGGATATACTCTACCAGAAGAGTTTTTAAATAAGGTAGTTAAAGGATCTTCTTTGCGCTTGTTTGTTTCAGCAGAGAATCTATTTACCATTACTGGTTATAAAGGAATTGATCCTGAAGTTGGAGGAATTGGTTTGGATGTAGCAAAATATCCAGTTTCAAGAACTTTTACAGGAGGATTATTATTTAATTTTTAAAAATTTAAAATATCATGAATAAACAATATATATTAAAAAGCATTGCTCTATTAGGGATTGGAGCTTGTTTAACACTTGGTTCTTGCAGTTCCGATTTCACAGAATTAAACCCTCAAGGAAGTACTTCTTATGAGAATTTTTTTAAGACACAACAAGATGCTATTGAAGCATCGAATAGCTTGTATAAGCTAATGGATGCCAATGAGTTATTTGGAAGGGGCTTTTTTTGGTTTATTAATGCCTCTGATGATATGGTAACTGGGAGGTTAAATGCAACAGCAGATAATATTAAAAATTTCAATATGACAGGAGATGAGAGTTATGTTGGAAGTATTTACCAGGATTGCTATAAAGTTATACGAAGAGCAAATGACATTATTTTAAATGTGCCCCAAATGGATATACCTGATCAACTTAAAAATAGGATATTAGGAGAGGCTTATTTTATGAGAGGATTCCATTATTTTTGGTTAGCTCATACTTATGGGGACAATGAAGTTAATGGGGGAGTACCAATTGTAACAGAGCAAAACATGAGTGAGCCTGCTGGTAGTTTTTCAAGGCCTAAAAGTGTCATTGAGAATTACAAACATATTGTAGAGGACTTAACCTTAGCTGCCGAATTGCTACCTCTGTTCACAAGCTATTCTACAGAGGATTATGGAAGAGCACACAAAGACGCTGCTTTAGGGTATTTAGCAAAAACGAATCTTTATTGGGCTCAATATGATCAGAGCCGCTATCAGGAGGTAATAAAGTACTGTGATGCTGTAGCAGAGTCAGGCTCGGGTAGAGATTTAATTCAAACAGGAAACCCTTCTTTAGATTATCGCATGTTGCATAGTAACGAGAACAATTGGACTCAAGAATATATTTGGTCAGTAAATTCTGGTATAGAGGGTGGTAGTATTTTACCAGGATGTTTCTTAGAAAACAAAGGTTGGGGAAGTTACAATGGTTGGGGATATTTTACTCCTACTCAGGATTTATATGCTTCTTTTGAACCTGGAGATGCCCGCTTAGGTGTTACTCTATTAGTTTTTGGAGATGAGTTTACTTATTTCGGAGAGCAAAAAAGATATCAATCAGAAAACTCTTTATCTGGTTTACAATTCAATAAATACATGTATGAGTATTCTTACCCTAATGCTTTAGGCACATATATCAATACTAATGGAGATAAACCCACTACAACCTACAATGTTCCTTTGATGAGGTATGCAGAGGTTTTATTAATGAAAGCAGAGGCTCAAATTATGTTGGGACAAAATGGTGATCAGGCTATAAATCAGGTAAGGCAAAGAGCCGGATTACCCGCTATTACATCAGCTGTTTTAAAAGATTTAAAGCAAGAAAGAAGATCAGAATTAGCCGGAGAGTTTGCAAACAGACATTTTGATTTAGTTCGTTGGGGAGATGCTCAAAGCACCTATGCTCAACCCTTATATGGAAGGATTCACAAGGATAGATCAAATCCTGATTCAGATTTTGAAATACAGCAGATATGGGAGAGTAGAAATTTTGATCCTTCTTATATGCATGTATGGCCTATCCCAAATTCGGCAGTTTTATCCTCGGGTATTAGCCAAAATATAGGTTGGTAATACTTCACTTTAAAAAAGTAGTTATTGTTTTAAAAATGTTATTCATGAGAAAAATTATATTGTGTTTATCCCTTGTTTTTGCGCTACATGCTAGTGGACAACAAAAAAGCGTTTTACTTCATTCCCACAACGATTATAAGCAAGAAGTTCCCTTTTATTATGCTTTAGGCAATGGCTTAAAGAGTATAGAAGTAGATATTGTCTATAGGGATAATTCTCTTTTTGTAGCCCATGAAAAGGAAAGTATAAGTAGTAATCGCACCTTAGAAAGTCTGTATTTAGAGCCGTTAGCCAAGTCGGTAGATATATACAAAGATCACTTAAAAGGGGTACAGTTTTTAATTGATTTTAAAAATTCTCCCAACTCAAGTATGGACGCATTAGTAAGGGAATTAGAAAAATACCAGGAGATTATTTATGCCAATGATCTTAGTTTTGTTATCTCAGGAGCAAAGCCTTCTATGGATGCTTTACTAAAGGCACCTTCCTATATAAAAATTGATCACCAAAGTTTAGACTTTCCACAAGACCCTCGAATAATCGATAGAATAGCCATGGTAAGTTTACCTTTTTCCTCTTATAGCTCATGGAATGGAAAAGGAAGAATTGTGGAGGAACAAAAGCAAGAACTTCAAGAAATCATTGATCAAGTCCATCAAAAAGGAAAAAAAATCCGCTTCTGGGGTACACCAGATGGCAAGACTGCATGGAAAGCCTTTTACGATATGGGAATTGATGTAATCAATACAGATTCTCCTTTTCAAGTTAAGGAGTTTTTTGATCATTTACAGGGCTATGTGTTTGAAAATAATATAGTTAAAAGTAAGGTGTATATCCCTACCTTTCAAAGTGATAATGCCTCGACTTATATCAATAAAGTTATTTTACTTATAGGAGATGGCAATGGTTTAAGCCAAATATCTGCTGCGGCAATGGCTAATGGGGGGGATTTAACTTTATTACAATTAAAAAGTATTGGCCTTATTAAAACCCAAGCTTCCGACGACTTTACTACCGATTCAGCTGCAGCTGGAACAGCATTAGCTACTGGAGAGAAGACCTTTAATCGCTCCATTGGGATGTCCCAGGACATGAAGCCATTACAAAACATCACCCAAAGACTTTCCAAAGATAATTTTCTAACTGGAATTGTTACCACAGATGAAATAGTAGGAGCTACACCTTCAGCTTTTTACGCACATCAAAGAGATAGGGATTACAGTGAGTTAATTGCCAGTGATTTAGTAGAAAGTGAACTAAGTTTATTTATTGGAGGTGGAGCCAAACATTTTGATAAAGTAGATATAGCTTCTTCTTTTACTATTTTACCCAAAATAGGCGATTTAGCTTCTGTCCAAAAGGATAAAGTAGGAGTGTTTTTAAGTGATGGAGGACTCAAAGGAGTGAAAGATGGACGAGGGGATATCTTGGCTCAAGCTACAAGTGAAGCACTGGATTTTTTAAACAATAAAGGGGAAGGATTCTTTTTAATGGTGGAAGGTGCAAAGATAGATACCTATGGACATTTTAATAATACCGCTGGAATTATTACCGAAGGTATTGATTTTGATAAAGCCATAGCGCAAGCCTTACAATTTGCCGATAAAGATGGACACACTCTAGTGGTTGTTACAGCAGATCATGAAACAGGTGGCTTTGCTATTCCACAAGGAGATGTTCAAAGCGGTTTTATTCAAGGGGATTTTATTACCAATGACCATACTGGAAGCATGGTACCTATTTTTGCCTATGGGCCGCATTCCTCTGTTTTTCAAGGAGTATATGAAAATACTCAAGTGTATCATAAAATCATCGAATTACTACAATTAAATAACAAATAAAAAAGATGAAGTCTTTTATACATTTTTGTATTGTTTTACTGCCTTTATACCTGGTAGCTCAAACCAAAGTAAGTGGAGTAGTGTTTGAGGATTTAAACAATGATGGAATATGGCAACTGGGAGAACCTACTTTAGAAGGAGTAGTTATTAGCAATGGCCAACAAATTGTTCAAAGTGATAAAAATGGTTTCTATCAAATAGATAAAATACAAGGTAGAACTGTATTTGTAGTTCAGCCAAAGGGGTATTCTAGCCAGTATAATACCTATAATGTAGCTCAGTTTTATATTGACTTTAAGCAAATACAAGATATATCTACGTATGATTTTCCTCTATATAAGCAAGACCAAAGCAGCTATGAAATTGCTTTATTAGGTGATTTACAAGTAGATGTATCGGATGATATTTTTCATATTGAACATTTAGTTGTCAAAGAATTAATAGAGCAAAAGCCTAGTTTAATTTTTCCTTTGGGGGATTTGTCTTTTGATAATTTAGATATTTTTGATTCTCTTGGGCAAAGTTTGGCTTTAGTTGGGTCTCCAGTTTATTATGTTATTGGAAATCATGATATTGATTTTGACAAACCTCTTTTGCAAAGGGATGAGAGTTTTGCTAAAGTGTTTGGACCTTCTTATTACGCTTTTGAATATGCACAGGAGCTTTTTGTTGTACTAAACAATATTCTACCTACAAATAATAACAACTACGTAGGAGCATTAGACCAAGTTCAAAAAGAATTCTTACAGAGTGTTTTAACACATTATGGACCTAGGGTAAAAACTTTGAAAATAATGATGCATATACCTTTGGAGTTTATGGAAGATAAGCATGAGTTACTAGCTATGGTCTCGGGATTTGAGGAGGTGTTTTTTGCAAGTGGACATACCCATACCCAGTATCATCGTTATTATCCAAGGCAGGACTTAGCCCCGGTACATCAATTAGTAGCTGGTGCCTTATGTGGATCTTGGTGGCAAGGACCTCATGATTTACAAGGCATTCCCTTTGCTCTTATGTACGATGGAACTAGAAAAGGATATTGGACAATCAAACAAGATTTAGAAGGTAAAACAGCATTATCCTATAAAGTTTCCGGACAGGATCACAAAGATCAAATGCATATTTGGACTCCTCAGCAAAGGCAATGGGATACTTTAAAAAATCAATTAAATGACCAGTATGTCTATGCAAATGTGTTTGCTGGGGACCAGAACACTTTAGTTGAAGTTAGTTTAGATGGTCAAAAGTGGCATCCAATGGAATATTATCAAGGGGTAGACCCTTTTTACCAAGGATTATCTCTACTAGAGCAAGCCGGTAGGTTTAGTTCTTTAAAGAGTGCTAAAGTTAATAATACCTCTGTGAAAAGTAATCATTTATGGCGATATGAAATTCCAGAAGATTTAGAAAAAGGAAAGTATATTGTGTATATAAGGGCTAAAAATCCCCGATTGAGTTTAAATCACCAAAGTGTTAGCGTATATGAGAAAAAATAGTCTTTTGTCTATAGTTATTCTACAATAAAATAGACTTATTAAAGTGTTGTGAAATAAAGGGGTTGTCTCACAATTGAAGACAGCCCCTTTTTTACTTAATAAATATCGTGCTTTACTTAGTATAATTCAATTATTTTATCTGAAATATAAATTATACCTAATAATTTACTCCTGAATGACAGCTAGGTAACCTTTATGAGATAGCCCCTTTTATTTTTTCTTTTAGGTAAAATGCAAAAAGGATACTATTATTTACCAAATAAATCCATTCCTGGGATATTAGGCATACCATCTTTAGCTGCTGCAGCCAATTCTGCTTCGTTGATTTTATCGGCTTGAGAGATTGCGCGATTTAAAACAGTAATTAAGTAATCTTCTAATTGCTCTTTGTCTTGTAATAATTCTTCATTTATATCAAGGCTGCGAATTTCTCTATTAGCAGTAACTGTTACTTTTAATAGTTCATCTGAACTTTGTTGATCAATTAAAACCGTATCTAATCTCTTTTTAGTTTGCTCTATTTTCTCTTGGGTTTCTTTTAATTTACCCATCATTCCCATTAAGTCTCCGAACATAGTTGTATGTTTTATTTGTTAATAGAGCAAAAATATTAAAAACTTTTGAAGTTTTACTCTCCCTTTATACATCGTGAAAAACTTCTTTTTAATTTCTGTGTTTTCCGGGATTATTATACTTTATGTAGAATAATATTTATCTAATTAAATAGGAAGATTTATTATAATTACGTAATTTTAATACATAAGTTCTATAATTCTTTCTTTTATGTAAGTAATAATAAAGGCATTATTAAAAGAATTGTTTTTGGAGTTGCAAGGAGTTTTAAATTAATTTAAAAATGGATTAAAGATGAAAAAGATTATTGGATTTGCAGCAAGTACTTCCTCAAAGAGTATTAATAAGTCTCTAGTGAAGTATACACTATCTCTATTAGAGGATGATTTTCAAGTGAAGCTTTTGGATTTAAATGATTTTCCATGTGAGCTTTTCTCAGAAGATCAAGAAAAAATATCCTACCCCGAGGGAGCTTTACGTTTTTTAGAAGAGATTGCACAATGTGATGCTATTGTTTGCTCAATGGCTGAGCATAATCGCAACTGGACAGCGGCCTTTAAAAACCTATTTGATTGGTGCTCAAGAAAGGAATTAAAAGTATTTCAAAATAAAGATATGCTTTTACTTAGTACTTCTGAGGGAAGAAGAGGAGGGCAAAATGCTATGGATGTTTCTCTAAGGGTATTTCCTGAATTTGGCGCTGTTATTTTACAGCATTATAGTCTAGGGCAATACAGCGAGAATTTTGATGAGCAAAAAGGTATGACTAATGAGGTGATAAAACATGATTTTTTGACCATAGTAGATCGTTTTAGACAGGAGGTTTTAAAATAGATTGTTTTTTATTCTCCCTTTTTTGTGGCTTGGTACAAGGATAATAATTGAATTAAGCCAATCTTAAAAGGTTTGTTTGACAAACAAAAAGCGTATTTTTGCAGCTTTAATACTACATCATGCAAAAAGATATAAAGGCGCCTTTGGCTAAGAAGATTCCTGTGGAATTGAAAGCTCATAAGGACATTAGAATAGATAATTACTATTGGTTAAACGATAGAGAAAATCCAGAGGTAATAGACTATTTAGAACAAGAAAATCGCTATTACCAAGAGAAAACCAAAGATACCCTTGGTTTTCAAGAAAGCTTGTTTGAAGAGATGAAAAGCCGCATTAAGGAACAAGATAGTTCGGTTCCTTATTTTTATAATGGCTATTATTATATTACTCGCTTTGAACAAGGGCAAGATTACCCTATTTATTCTCGTAAAAAAGGAAGTTTAGACAGTGAGGAAGAAATTCTTTTCGACTGTAATGAAATGGCTAAGGGGCATGCCTATTTTAATTTAAAAGGTATCAACGTTTCTGAGGATAATAATTGGGTAGCCTTTGCTATAGATACTGTTTCTAGAAGAGAGTATAGTTTGCATATTAAGAATTTACAAACCAATGAAGTTTTAGATTATTGTATTTCTAATACAACAGGAAACTCTACTTGGGCCTCAGATAACAAAACTTTATTTTATTCTAGAAAAGATCCAGAAACTCTAAGAGCAGATAAGATCTTTAAACATAAATTGTCTAGTGATATTGCAAAGGATACTTTAGTGTATCATGAAACGGATGATACTTTCGATACTTTTATTGGTAAAGAAAAGTCGCATCGTTTTTTAGTTATTGGAAGTCATAGTACCCTAACTACGGAATACCAAATTCTAGAGGCGGATAATCCCGATGGAGAGTTTAGAGTATTTCAAGAAAGAACCCATGGATTAGAATATAGTATTTCACATTTTGGCGAGCATTTCTATATTCTTACCAACTTTGATCATGCAGAGAACTTTCAATTAATGAGAACTCCTATAGAACAGACTACTTTAGAGAACTGGACCACTGTTATTGCTCATAGAGAAGATGTTTTGTTAGAAGGTATAGAGTTATTTAAGAAATACTTGGTGGTAAGCGAGCGTTTTGATGGGTTACCTCAAATTAAGATACAACCATGGGATGCTAACCTACCTAGTTATTATTTGCCTTTTGAGAGTCAAACTTATGATGCTTATACAGGGGTGAATATTGATTTTGATACTACTATTCTACGATATGGTTACCAAAGTTTAGCTACTCCTGCTTCTATAATTGATTTTGATATGGATACTAAAGAAAAAAACATACAAAAAGAGCAAGAGGTAATAGGGGATTTTGATAAAGATAATTATATAGAAGAACGCCTTTGGGCTACGGCTAAAGATGGGGTAAAGGTACCTATCTCCTTAGTATATAGAAAAGGCATGCAAAGACAAGGAGATAATCCTACTTTATTATATGCTTATGGATCTTATGGATATTCTATGGAACCATATTTCTCTACTACTCGTTTGAGTCTTTTAGATAGAGGATTTATTTATGCTATTGCTCATGTTAGAGGAGGAGAAGAAATGGGTAGAGCTTGGTATGAAGATGGTAAGTTATTACACAAGAAAAATACTTTTAATGATTTTATTGCTTGCTCAGAGTTTCTAATCGATCAAAAATATACTAATTCTGAAAAACTATATGCTCAAGGAGGTTCTGCTGGAGGTATGTTAATGGGGGTAATAGCAAACCAGGCAGGAAGTTTATACCGTGGGATTATAGCTCAAGTGCCTTTTGTGGATGTAGTAACTACTATGTTAGATGATACTATTCCATTAACTACAGGAGAGTATGATGAATGGGGAAATCCAAACAATAAAGAGTATTATGATTATATGCTTGGGTATTCTCCTTATGATAATGTTACTTGTCAGGATTACCCTCATATGTATGTATCAACGGGATTACACGATTCTCAAGTGCAATATTGGGAGCCTGCGAAGTGGGTGGCAAAATTAAGAGAATTAAAAACCAACGATAAGCAGTTGTTCTTAGATACTAATATGCAAGCAGGTCATGGAGGAGCTTCGGGAAGATTTGAGGCTTTAAAGGAAGTTGCTAAGGAATTTGCATTTATGTTTGCTTTAGAGGGAATAACAAAATAATAAATTTTGTAAATTTGCTAGTAAATAATAAGAGTTTTATAAACTCTGATAAATAATACCATATATATGAAAAAGGAAATCCAAGCTTTTGATAATATATTATCATTAGTAGGAAACACACCGCTTGTTAAATTAGATAGAGTAACACAAAATTTAGAAGGGAACTTCTTTGCAAAAGTGGAGGCGTTTAATGCAGGACATTCGGCTAAGGATAGAATTGCTTTACACATTATTGAAGCAGCTGAGAAAAAAGGTATTTTAAAGCCAGGTGACACTATTGTAGAAACTACTTCAGGTAACACTGGATTTAGTATTGCTATGGTAAGTGCAATCAAAGGGTATAAATGTGTTTTATCGGTAAGTGATAAGTCTTCTCCGGATAAGATAGATATGTTACGAGCTATGGGGGCAACTGTATATGTTTGTCCTGCTAATGTAGCTGCGGATGATCCAAGATCTTATTATGAAGTAGCTAAAAGAGTACATAAAGAATTACCAGGTTCGATTTATATAAATCAATATTTTAATGAATTAAACACAGCAGCTCATTATAATTCAACTGGACCAGAAATTTGGGAGCAAACAGGAGGTAAGATCACTCATTTTGTTTGTTGTTCAGGTACAGGTGGTACTATCTCAGGTACAGCACAATACTTAAAGGAAATGAATCCAGCTATTCAAATCTTAGGAGTAGATGCTTACGGGTCTGTTTTAAAGAAGTATCATGAAACAGGGGAAGTGGATCCAAATGAAATTCACCCTTATAAAATCGAAGGTCTAGGTAAGAATTTAATTCCTACGGCAACTGATTTTACTGTGATTGATAAGTTTATTAAAGTAACGGATAAAGACGCAGCCTTAGCCGCTAGAGAATTAGCCGCTAAAGAAGGATTGTTCTTAGGGTATACCTCAGGGGCAGCTTTGCAAGCTACTAGACAATATGCTGAGCAAGGAGAATTTGATAAAGACAGTGTAGTAGTGGTATTGTTCCCAGATCACGGATCTCGTTATATGAGTAAAATTTATAGCGAACAATGGATGAATGAACAGGGTTTTTTAGAAGGTCAAGAGTCTGCTAATCCAATTCACTATATTAAGTAAAAAATACGTTTTGTTCTTTAATACAAATAAAAAAAGCTATTGAGAAATCGAGGGCACTGAAAAAGTCCCTTTTTAAAATAGAAGCTTAAAGTAAAGAGGTAAACTATTAAAAGCAATCGCTTTTATAGTTTACCTCTTTCTGTTTATATTTACCTGTTTTTTAAAATTCACAGGTTTTCTATGTTACCATCTCAGCAATCTTTGTCCTTAAGTCCTTACGCTAGCTTATATGATTTAATTATCCCTAAGGATAATATCCTGCGTAAAATTAATGATCTAGTAGACTTTTCTTTTGTTCACGATGAACTAATAAATAAGTACTGCCTAACTAATGGGCGAACAGCTGAGTCACCTATTAAACTATTTAAATATCTTTTATTAAAAAACATATACGATATCTCTGATGCAGCTGTAGTCGAGCGCTCTCGCTTTGATATGTCTTTCAAATACTTCTTAGATATGGCTCCTGAGGACGATGTTATCAACCCTAGCACACTTACTAAGTTTAGAAAACTAAGATTATCGGATACCGATTTATTAAAGCTACTTATCGCTGAAACAGTTCGATTAGCAATCTCTAAAGAGATAATAAAATCCAAGGCCATTATCGTAGATGCCACACATACAGCAAGTAGATCTAATCCGTTTTCTGCTACTGAAGCTTTAAAGATGAGAAGCCGTCAGCTTCGCAAAGCCCTTTATGATGTAGAGGAGTCTATTAAAAGCAAGCTGCCTGTAAAGAATGAAGATAACGACTTAGACCATGAACTAGCCTATAGCAAAGCTTTAGTTGCTTTTCTAAAGCAAAACTCTGGTTTTCTTGGCTACCCTAAAGTACAAGAGAAGTTCGAAATGCTAGAGGAAACTCTAGAAGATATCCAAGAACGCTATACTTTATCCAAAGATAGAGATGCCCGTATTGGACATAAATCAGAGGATACAAAATTCTTTGGCTACAAGACTCATATTGCCATGAGTAAAGAGCGTATCATAACAAGTGCTGTAGTTACTTCAGGAGAAAAAGGAGATGGACCAATATTGCCAACTTTAGTGGAGGATAGTATAGATAATGGTATGCCAGTTGACACTATAATAGGAG
>NZ_JBTXLS010000013.1:0-68237 GCF_054871665.1 Myroides sp. LJL115
TTTAAGCCACCCAATAGTACAGCTAGAAAACAAATAACGCTTACAAAGAGACTTAAAAAAGTCCTTTATAAGCGTTATTTTTTGTCTTTAAAAAAGCCGTTTCCTAAAAAGAGGCTACTTTATCAGTACCCTCGAGAAATCAATAGCTTTTTTGTATCCTATATTTTAAGGCAAAAAAAAGAGATTACAACATTTATTGCAATCTCTTTTCTTATTTCTCAGAGAAAGTGAATTATCTTCTTCTTTCTTTGATTTTAGCTTTTTTACCTGTAAGTTCTCTGAAGTAGAAAATACGAGCTCTACGAACTTTACCTCTTTGGTTAACTTCGATTTTTTCTAAAGCTGGCATGTTAACTGGGAAGATACGCTCTACTCCAATGTTACCTGACATTTTACGGATAGTAAAAGTTTCTGTAGATCCAGAACCTCTTCTTTGGATAACTACTCCTTTGAAGAACTGAGTTCTCTTTTTTTCACCCTCTTTAATTTCGTAGTACACAGTGATAGTGTCTCCAGCTCCAAACTCAGGAAAGTCTTTCTTAGCAACTAATTCTTCTTGAACGAATTTTAATAAATCTGCCATTTTTATAATGTATAAATTGTTTTTGTCTAGGGTAACATACACGGACCTCGCCAGAGGTTAGCCCAAATCAGGTGCAAAGATAAAAAATTAAATATAAATACAAACCATAAAAATGAAATACAAAAGAATATTTTTGTGTATTTAACTTGTTGTAAGGTAGCTTGTTAGGATGTTGCTTAGCTAGGTTGTAATACAAAATAAAAATAAGTATAAGCTATTTAAGTGCATTTTATTACTATAAGGGGATAGGAAAACCTATTTTTTCCTGACGGGATTTAAGGGTCGAAAAGTGCTATTTTTTAGTTTTTTTGTAAATGTTTTATTTTAAGGGTTAAATTGATGTGTAGCTATTGTAATTAAAAGGGTTAGCATACTTTTGGTTGAGGCTTTTAATAAAAAAATAAGAAAACTTTATTCTTTTAAATTAGGGTGATTTTATTTTTTTTAGTAATTTAATACTTGCTAATCAATATGTTAACTAAAAGAGATTCTAGGAGGTATACAAAATAGTAGGTCTAAGCAGATTTTATGGTATATTAGTCAAGATTTGTACTATTTTTGCGTTCGCCTAGATGGTAGTTTTGTATAGTGTTAAGCTTCCTTTTATAGGAGGATATATTACACTGCTTTTCAAAAGGTAGAATTCCTTTATCCAATAAGCACTTCAAAGGCAATACTATAGAGTGTTAGTAGCCATGTAGTTATACTTCAAGAAAGTGTGGAGGGTATACAATATCAAAAAATAAGCTATCCTTAAAATACAAAACTCTTCTATGTAGTCCACAAATGATGGGTTTTGAGACCTTAGATCAAAAGTAAAACAGTAAAATAACTAGATAATCCTATTTGTTATGCACGAATTATCCATAGTAAAAGATATTTTCACCACTTTAGAAGAGAACTATCAGGCAAAAGTGGAGGATATCGTAAAAATTGAAATCACAGCGGGCTTACTTTCCAATGTTCAGCCTATTTTAATTCAAAATGCTTTTAATGCTTTCTTACAAGATAATGTACAAAAGTATAAAGATATGGATTTGGAAGTGGTAGTGCAAGATATTGTGGCCCATTGTAAGGTATGCCAAAAAGATTTTAAGGTGGAGTACCACCGTTTTGTTTGTCCTTGTGGGGAGCCCAGCTCTACTATTGTACAAGGAGACGAACTATTTATATCAAAAGTAATTTTCAAACAATCTTAAATAATTATAACAATGTCAAATCCTAAAAGTCTTGGAAACCGTGTAGGTTCGTTACAGTGTGATAACACTACTTTACATTTATTAAAAGCCAATGATTTTGTGGCTAACGCTATTCGCGAAAAATTAAAGGGAATATGTGTCATTAACGTATGTTCTTCTCCAGGATCTGGGAAAACTACTTTAATGCAAGAAACAGGTAAGCGCCTAGGAAAAGAGATGAATATTAGCGTTTTAGTAGGTGATCCTGAAACCGATAGAGACGCTGTGCGTATGAAAGAGGTTGGTCTTAACGCCCTACAGATTGTTACAGGTGGTATGTGTCACATTGAAGCTCAAATGATTTTACAAGCTTTAGATCATATGGACTTAAGTAACATTGACTTATTATTTATTGAAAACGTTGGTAACCTTTTATGTCCTTCTGCTTTTGATTTAGGAGAAGACTATAGAGTTACTTTATTGGCTAGTACAGAAGGAGACGATAAGCCGAAGAAATATCCAAGAATGTTTTTAACCAGTGAGTTAATGCTAGTTTCTAAGTCAGACCTTTTACCTTACGTTCCTTTTTCAGTAGAAGCTGTAACTAAAGATGCAAGAGAGGTAAATCCTAATATTGAAGTAATCACTATTAGTACTTTAAAGGGTGAAGGTATGGACCAGTGGTGTGATTGGTTAAAAGAAAGAGTTGCCCTTAAAAAGGAGCAAAGTCAAAACCTATAATATGTCTGTTTTACCTATAACTATAGATTATATAAACCCTAGCTCGTCTAGGGTTTTAGATCCTAGTATTGCAATATTGCCTATTGAATGGTTTGAGAGTCAAAAAAGCTTTTTTCTTCGAGATACTTCCGATGGAAGTAGTATCAAATTAGAGAAGAACTTTAAAGGACACTGGCAAAATGGTGATTTGTTATATAGTGGTGATCAATTGATTGCTCAAATTGCTATTCAGCCTTGTTTAACTATTTGTTTTAGTGGGTATACTCCCAGAGAATTAGTGGATTTTTCTTACTATATTGGCAATAGACATTTGCCCTTGTTTACCAATGCAGCAAAGGATTGTTTATTAGTGGGATATGATGGGAATTTATTTGAACAATTACAAAATAAATTTTTAGATAAAATTACCTTAGTACAAGAGATATTGCATCCCCATGCACTTTTGCAAAAGCAATTAAAATAAAATTTATGTACAGGAGTATCGTATTGTGTTTGTGTATTGTTGTAACTATGATTAGTTATAGTTGTAAGGATAAGGCAAAGGAGTCTCCCTTAGAGATGAAAAACCAGTATAGTGTTATAGATGCTAGTGGGCAAAGGGTTACTTTAGATACAGTAGCTATGCGTGTTGTGGTGCTTTTTGATTCTGTAGTCGATCATGTTTATATGTTAGGGGCACAGGATAAATTGGTAGGTATTCCCTCTACGGTATATCAATACACGGATAAGTTTATGTTTCTATCCTCTATAGATACTCGTATAAAGAATAAAACCATAGCCACTCCTACCTTTAATGGTAGAAGTAGTGATATGGAAATGATTTTAGCCTTAGAGCCAGATCTTGTGGTTTGTTTCAAAGATGATATTCAGAGTATTGAGCAATTAGAGACTCTTGGAGTCCCAATTTATAGAGTTTCGTCTCAAAATAAAGAAGATATTCTAGATCAGATTATAGGTCTTGGGGTGTTATTAGGTAAACAACAACGCGCTAAAGAAGTTACCAATTATGTAGAAGCTTCTTTAAAAAATATGCAGGAGTATTCTTCTGATGTAAAGAAAAAGGTGTATTACGCTTGGAGTAATAACAGAGTGTTGTCCACCTCGGGAAAAGGCACCTTGATTGATATGGTTATTGAATTAGCCGGAGCAACTAATGCTTGTCCCTTAGAATTAGAAGCGCCAAATATTGGGGCAGAATCTTTGTATTTATGGAATCCAGATCTTATTGTAGTTTGGAATACTTTACCAAGTGATGTGTATGCTATGAAGGAATTGGCATCTTTGCCTTGTGTAGAAAATAAACAAGTTTATTCTCTTGAACCTTCCTTTACCTATGATCCTCATACGGTGAAATTTTTATTATTTGCCAAACAGCTTAAACAATGGTGTTACCAAGTATGGCAACAAGATGACTTTGATAAGCAGATTAAAGAAGATATGGATTTTTTCTATTTAAAATAAAAGAGTAGATGAAGAAAATACTCCAATACAATGCCTTGTGGATAGTACCACTTGCTATTATGTTTATTTCCATCCTACTTGGATCTACTAAGAACACTACCATTGTAGAGTTTATACATTATACTAAAGAATTATTACTTAGCTCGTCCTCTAAGGCAATGAGTCCAGCGGAAACTATTTTATGGAATGTTCGATTACCAAGGGTAATACTTACTTTTCTAGTTGGGGCTTCATTGGCTAGCGCTGGAGGAGTGTTACAAGCTATTTTTCGCAATCCCATTGTAGACCCTTTTACCTTAGGTATTTCTTCAGGAGCAGCCTTTGGTGCAGCTCTTGCTATGTTATTTCCAATTATTAGTTTGAATATTTCCGCTTTTGTCTTTGGAGTGATCGCTGTGGTGTTAACCTATAGTATTTCTTACGTTGGACAAAAAGCCTCTATTGTAGGTGTGGTTTTGTCGGGTATCATTATCTCGGGAATATTTACAGCCCTATTAACTTTATTGCAGTATATCAGTGATCCTTATAAATTACAGGCCATTATTCAGTGGACAATGGGGAATTTACATACCGCCTCTTGGTCAAAGGTACAACAATCAATTTTGCCTATTGTATTAGGATTGGGTTGTATTGTAGGACTTGGCGCAAGATTAAACTTACTTTCTTTGGGAGACCAAGAAGCTAAAGCAGTGGGGATAAATCCTTTTTATTTGAAAATAATCTTGATATCAGCAGCTACTTTAATTACAGCAGCCAGTGTTGCTGCAGTTGGAGTAATTAGCCTATTTGGATTAATTGTGCCACATATTTCTAGAATGATTTATGGGCCTGATAATCGAGTTGGAGTATGGGCAAATATTTCTATAGGTGGATGTTTTTTACTCGTTATTGACTTATTCTCTCGTACAGTGATGCCTTTTGAGCTGCCTGTTGGAGTGTTTACCATGATAATAGGAGCACCTATTTTTATTTATTTGATGAAAAAAAGCTTTAATAACTTACAGCAATGATTAACTCGGCGATTATAAAACTATCCAATGTAGAATTTTCTTATGGGAAGGAGCCTATCTTAAAAAAAATAAGTGGTTCTTTTCGCAAAGGAGCTTTTAGTGTTATACTGGGTAGAAATGGCTCAGGTAAGTCTACTTTGTTTAGCGTGTTAACAGGTTTGCAAAACAAGTATAACGGTGATGTTTTTATTGATAATATACAAAGAAGAGATCTGAAAATTGGAGATAAAACCAAAGTTCGTATTGGATTTTTAAATCAATTCCACCAAGCTACCTTTCCTTTCAAAGTAAAAGATGTTCTTCTAACAGGTCGTAGTTCTTTTTTTAAATTCTCTCCACAAAAGGAGGATTTAGATATGGTAGATCATATTTTAAAGCAATTTGATTTATATCATTTAAAAGATAAGCCATATACACAGCTCTCAGGAGGGCAAAGACAATTGGTTTTGTTGTGTAGGGTTTTGGTACAACAACCAGATATTTTACTTTTAGATGAACCAACCAATCATTTGGATCTAAATTATCAAGTCAAGGTTTTGCAAGTTTTGAGAACTCTTGCTAACCAGGGTACAACTGTACTTTGTGTCATGCATGATCCTAATTTAGCTCTTATGTATGGGGATGATTTTTTTGTAATGAGAAAAGGTAATTTAGTGGATTTATCCATTTTGGATCCTCAAGAAATTCATCAGGAATTAGAGAAAACATATAAGATAAAGCTAGATTGTATCGAAAATAAAGAGCATTTATTATATTTTCCTTCTAGATAAAATGATACAAATGAGTAAAATTAATATTCAAAGAGTAGACAATAAGGATATGCCCGTTGTTTTGACCTATGTAAAGCAATTCAGGACTATTTTATTTCCGATGCTTGATTCATTAGTAGTTCCTTTTGATTTAAAAGAATTTAGTAAATATTATATAGAGTCTACAACAGGAGCTTTTTTGAAAGCTACCTTAGAGGATAATACTATTATAGGTACAATTGGTATGATGCCTTATAAGGACAGGTTTTCTTATTTGGATTATAAAGGTAGAGTATGTGTGGAAGTGGCCAGGTTATTTATAGAGCCTGAATATAGAAGAAATCACTTTGCACAAGAATTGGTTCAAACCCTAATAAAGCTTGCTAAAAAGAATGGGGTAGAAGTACTTTATTTACATACACATCCCTTTTTGCCAGGAGCTGTAGAATTCTGGCACAAACAAGGCTTTAGTACGATAAAAAAGACCCAAGAAGGAAATTTTACTACTATTCATATGGAGCTGGAATTATAAATAGGTGTAAATAAAAACCTTTAAAATTACCAATCTATTGCTCAATGAGGCATTTTTTTGAAGAAAGTGCAATTCTTGTGATTACTTATTAGATAAAATTGTATTTGTAAGGTGTTGATTTTAAACTATTTAAATAACTTTAGGTCTTGTTTTTTTTTAATACTGTATAATGTAAAGAATAGAAATGGGTTTTTATGCTATTCTAGTCAAGATTTGTACTAGACTGTAGAGTCTTTTATGGTCTATCTTTGCTAAAGAGAATAAAACAGAAATAATACAAAATTAATGACACCAAATACTTTTTTTATATCGCCAAAAGCTAAGCTTGTAGACAGTTTGTTTACAGGGGCTTTATCTCAGGTGGTGGTGTGCTTAGTATTATTTTTGGAACAAAAATTCCAAAAACAAAGGCCCTTTAGGGCTTTAAAGCTTTGGAGTTTTGTATCACTATATAGCAATCTTCGCATATATAGATTAAGGGTGAGTTGTATCACAGATCGCCTAAATTACAAACAAGGGCTTCTTTACTTTAGAGTTCTATCTAGTTTGGTCTAATTGTTTTTTTGCGTCTTACAGTCAAGAAAGGATTCTTGGGACTATTTACTTTTAAAAAAAAAATAAATATCTCAGTATCAATTCTTTGCATTTAAATGGCAAAATACGTAAATTAGATGGACAAAAACTGTCTTTTTTTTTGAGAACAAAAATTATTTTTTATTATACAAGAGATACGCTATTCGAAAATTTCGAGTGATGCTATTTCTTATTGTTTAACTATTTTTAAACTATTTCGGTATGCACTTATTACCAAGAGAAACGGAAAAACTTATGTTGCATTTGGCGGGAGAGTTAGCCAAAAAGCGTAGAGCTAGAGGATTAAAATTAAACTATCCTGAATGTATTGCCCTTATTAGTAGTGAATTACTAGAAGGAGCAAGAGACGGAAGATCTGTTGCAGAGCTAATGCAATATGGTGCAACTATTCTAACACGTGAAGATGTTATGGAGGGAGTACCAGAGATGATTCACGATGTGCAAGTAGAGGCTACATTTCCTGATGGGACTAAACTTGTAACAGTACATAATCCAATTAGATAATTAAAAAAAATCAAAATTATGGTTCCAGGAGAGTACATTTTGAAACAGGAAGATGTGATTTGTAACGAAGGTAGAGAGGTAACTACAATTACTGTAGTAAACACAGGAGATAGACCTATTCAAGTAGGTTCTCATTACCACTTTTTCGAAGTTAACAAACAGATGGAGTTTGATAGAGCGAAAGCTTTTGGAAAACGCTTAAATATCATTGCAAGTACAGCCGTTCGTTTCGAGCCAGGGGAAGAATTGGTCGTAAACTTAGTTCCTTTTGCAGGTGAACGTAAAATTTATGGTCACAATGATTTAGCAAATGGAGAAACAATTTCTGAACAAGCTAAAGTAGAGGCTTTGAAAAAAGCTGAAAAAAACTATTTTAAAAATAAGAACGTATGAGTTTAAAGGTTAATAGAGCAAATTATAGTGCGATTTTCGGTCCAACAGTTGGGGATCGCGTTCGTCTTGGAGATACGGAAGTTATCATTGAAGTAGAAAAGGATCTCTTAAGCTATGGAGATGAGTGTAAATTCGGTGGTGGAAAAACCATTCGTGATGGTATGTTACAATCTTCTACGGCATTAAATAGCCCAGAGGTTTTAGATATGGTAATCACTGGCGCAATCGTCCTAGATCACTGGGGTATTGTAAAAGGAGATATCGGAATTAAAGACGGGAAAATAGTTGGAGTAGGAAGAGCTGGAAACCCTGATACTATGGATGGAGTTAGCCCTAATATGATTATTGGAGCTGCAACTGAAGTTCACGGTGCTGCTGGAATGATTGTTACTGCTGGAGGTATTGATACCCACATTCACTATATTAGTCCTACTCAAATTGAAACAGCTTTATATAGTGGTTTAACTACTATGATTGGTGGAGGATCTGGACCTGCTGATGGTACTTTAGCAACAACAGTTACTTCAGGAAAATGGAATTTAGAGCGTATGTTCCAAGCTACAGATAATTTACCTATGAACTTTGGTTTCTTTGGGAAAGGTAATATTGGTACAGAAGAACCTATTGTTGAGTCAATAGAAGCAGGAGCTCTAGGAGTTAAGATCCACGAAGATTGGGGCGCAACTCCAGCTACAATAGATAGAGCTTTATCTGTTGCAGACAAATACGATGTTCAAGTAGCTATTCACTCCGATACGTTAAATGAGGCAGGATTTTTAGAAGATACTATGCAAGCTATTAACGGGCGTGTTATTCATACTTTCCACACAGAAGGTGCTGGAGGTGGTCACGCTCCTGATATCATTAAATCTGCTATGTATCCTAACGTACTTCCAGCTTCAACAAATCCAACTCGTCCGTTTACGAAAAATACTATTGACGAGCATTTAGATATGTTAATGGTTTGTCACCATCTAAGTAAAGATATTCCAGAGGATGTTGCTTTTGCAGACTCGCGTATTCGCCCAGAAACAATTGCAGCGGAGGATATTTTGCAAGATCGTGGAGTATTTAGTATTATGAGTTCGGATTCACAGGCAATGGGCCGCGTGGGCGAGGTTATTACTAGAACTTGGCAGACAGCCGATAAAATGAAGAAGCAATTTGGTTTGTTACCAGAAGATAAAGAAAACGACAACGATAACTTCAGAGCTAAACGCTATGTAGCTAAATATACTATCAACCCAGCTATTGCTCACGGTATTTCTAACTATGTTGGATCAATCGAGCCTGGAAAGATTGCGGATTTAGTTATTTGGAAACCAGCTTTATTTGGAGTTAAACCAGAGATGATCCTAAAAGGAGGAATGATTGCTGCTTCTAAAATGGGAGATGCAAACGGATCTATTCCAACTCCTCAACCAATCATTTTACGTTCTATGTATGCAACTTTAGGTAAAGCTGTAACTAGAACGAGCTTTACTTTTGTTTCTAAAATTTCTTTAGAAAATGGTATTAAAGAGCAATACGGAGTGGATAGAACATTATTACCTGTTGAGAACTGTAGAAATATTTCTAAAAATGATATGGTTCACAATAATGCAACACCAGAGATTATTGTTAATCCTGAAAACTACCAAGTAAGTGTAGATGGAGAGGTATTAACTTGTGCTCCTATTGATGAGGTTTCTTTAGGACAAAGATATTTCTTGTTTTAATATAATATAAAGGCCATGGTGTAGTACTAACTGCACCTTGGTTTTTTAAATTCAACCCCAGGGTAATTATGATCATTTCCAAAGCACTTTATAACGCACCTGAAAAGTTAGACGATCCAAAGGCGGATATTTTAGCTATTGAGTGGTTTTGTGCCAATAAAAGGATTCAGCGCTTAATTACACAAAATGGCCAAGAAGTTGCAATCCGTTTTTTTGGTAAAGGACAAGAATTAAAACACGGAGATGTTTTAATAGAGACTCCCAATTCTTTAGTAGTAGTACAGGTATTACCTTGCGAAACTATTGTAGTAGAATTAGAAAACCTAATGGATTTAAGCTATGTTGCCTATCAAGTTGGTAATAAGCATTTACCTTTGTTTGTTAAAGGTAATATTTTGTTTATGCCCTATGAAAGACCAATTAATAAGTGGTTATTAGAAAATGGTTTTCAACCAAAGTTACAAGAGTGCGTCTTAGAAGATAAACTCAATGCTAATGTGGATCCAAGTCATAATAAACGTTTTACTTTTAAAATGAATAAAACTATTATGTCTATTAAACAATCAAACAATGAATAATAAATTTTTAGGACGATTACTACATTTAGCGGATCCTACCTTACCAATTGGTGGATATACCCATTCCAATGGTTTGGAGACCTATGTACAAAATGGATTAGTTAAGGATAAGGATTCTGCTCAAGAATACATCAGTAACAATCTTTGGTTTAACATTAAATACAATGACGCAGCCCTTATGAAATTAGCCTACCAAGCTTGTGAAAAGGGTGATTTTCAAGCACTTTTAGATTTGGATGATGAATGCAATGCATTAAAAGGTCCAATGGAAGTTAGACTTGGAAGTCAAAAACTGGGATTGCGTTTATTTAAAATATTTTCCCGTTACCAAGAGCATGAATTCCTAAAACAATGGGCAGAACAAATTAAGCAGAATAATGTATTTAGCAATTATTGTATAATGTTTGGTATGTTTGCTTGTATAATGGAATTGCCTTTAGTGGAAGCAATGCATGCTTATTATTACAATGCTGCCATTGGTATGGTTACCAATGCGGTTAAATTAGTTCCTTTGGGACAATTAGATGGACAAGATATTTTGTACAATCTGCACGAGGAATTATGGACCTTATCCAAAGAGTCTTTGGAATTAGATCCGAGTTTAATAGGAATGAGTAATATTGGTTTTGATATACGTTGTATGCAACATGAGCATTTGTATTCAAGATTATACTTATCGTAAAAATTAATAAGAAATGGAAGATAGAAAATACGTTAAAATTGGAGTTGGAGGACCTGTTGGTTCTGGGAAAACAGCTCTATTAGAGGCTTTAAGCCGCCGATTATTAAATGAATATGATTTAGCAGTAATCACTAATGATATCTATACAAAAGAGGATGCCAAATTTATGGCTAAAAATTCCTTATTACCAGAGGATCGTATTATTGGAGTGGAAACAGGGGGCTGTCCACACACTGCTATTCGCGAAGACGCAAGTATGAATTTAGAAGCAGTTGACGAATTAGCTCGTAGATTCCCAAATTTAGAACTGATATTAATTGAAAGTGGAGGGGATAACCTTTCATCAACATATAGTCCTGATTTAGCAGATGTAACTATTTTTGTTATTGACGTTGCCGAGGGTGAAAAAATTCCGCGTAAAGGTGGGCCGGCTATTACAAGAAGTGATTTATTGTTGATCAATAAAATTGACTTAGCTCCTTATGTGGGTGCTTCTTTAGAAGTAATGGAAAACGACGCAAGAGCAATGCGTAAAGGTGCTCCTTTTATTTTCTCTAATTTAAAAACTGGAGAAGGTTTAGAGAACATCGTGGGATGGATCAAAAAATATGCTCTTTTAGAAGATATCGAGGAACCAAATTTAGTAAGATAAGGATGGTTTGTTCTTTAGAAATAAAAGTTGAAAAACGAGATGGTGGAAAGTCCTATATGAAGGATACCTATGTAACTCCACCATTTCGAATTGTACCAGTTGGTCAGTATAATAGGGATGATGCGGCTTATTTAATGATCATGAGTGTTTCTCCTGGTTTATTAGATGGGGATGATCATCAAATTAAAATCGATATGGGTAAGGATGCTACTTTGCAGCTTCAAACACAGTCTTATCAGAGATTGTTTCAAATGAAAGATAAAAGTACGCAGGTTACTCGTGTTAATATGGAGCAAGGAGCTAACTTTAGCTATGTACCTCACCCGGTTGTGCCTCAAAATTTGTCTACCTTTATAAGTGAAAATATAATTCATATGAGTAAGGAGTCTCATTTTTTATTAAGTGATATTATTACTTGCGGAAGAAAGGGGTCAGGAGAGGTTTTTCAATATAATCATTTTCAAAATCTCACTAAAATTTATGTTGATGGCAAAATGGTGGTAAAGGATAATGTTTTACTCCAGCCTAAAGAAATGCCAATTTCAAGTATTGGACTCTTAGAAGGTTTTACTCACCAGGGTACTTTATTATATTACAATACCAAAGAAGTTGATGTTCTTGCTTATATTGAGTATTTTCACCAGTGTTATAAAGATAAAGATAATATTGAGTTTGGAATAAGTCAATTACAAGGAGATGGATTTATTATTCGTATTTTAGGTAATGGTGCTGAGATTATATTTAGCATTTTCAAGGAAGTTCAACAAAAGTTATGGGAAGAGCAATTTTTACTACAACGCAAATAAGCTCTTTTTGTATCGACACGCTAACATAGCATCATGAAACAGTACATGATAGACATTTACAAATCTTTGTTTAAAGGATTTGGACAAATTATGCTCCAAGCAAATATCTTTACGGGGTTATTGTTTTTTGCAGCCATTTTATACGATTCCACCATAATGGCCTTAGGAGGAGTAGTGGCCAATTTAGTGGCCATTTTTACAGCGAAAATTTTAGGCTACCACAAGCATAATATTGAGCAAGGCTTATACGGATTTAACGCTAGTTTAATAGGTATTTCCACTTTCTTTTATTTCGAACCCAGTCCAGGAGTTTGGATGATTATAATTATTGCATCAATTTTATCCACTTTAATGATGCGTTACGCTTTGGAGAGGGATTTACCTGCATATACCTTCCCTTTTGTGCTAGCTAGTTGGGGAATTATATTTTTCTTAAGTATTCCTGCCTTTGGATTTAAAGCGGTTCCGACTCATTTTGAGCAGGTAGAAGAGATAGATGATATTTTAATTCAAGGCCATGCCTTTGGACAAGTTATTTTCAATGGTAGCCCCATGGCCGGATTAATATTCTTTGTTGGAGTGTTTATCTCTAGTCCAATTAAAGCTTTATATGCCTTTGCTGCCGTAGTTATAAGTATTTATATTTCTCATAGTTTGAATGCTCCAGAGGAGTTAATACAACAAGGCGTATTTAGTTTCAACGCTGTTTTATGTGGAATTGCTATGGGAGGAAATAATGTTAGAGATGGAATTTATGTGTTAATCTCCATTTTTATAGCCACAGTAGTGGATATCTATTTAATTGAATGGGGAGTAACTACTCTAACTTTCCCTTTTGTATTATCTATGTGGTTTATGTTTCCAATTAAAAGGATTGATAATTGGTTCGCTAAAACAATTAGTTTGTTTACCTAGTGTTAACCTATAATATACTATTTGCTTTAGTTTGTCTTTAGCGTGTATCTTTACCGATCAAGACAATCTAAGAGTAATTAGATTTAATTTAGCATACAATGTCAAAGAATTCGATTCAGATTTTAAATAATTTTCAATATAAGAAGATGTTTTTACCCAAAGTAGATAAAGCTATTTTGGATAATAAAAGTATCATTCAAATTTATCGTTTAGAAGATTATCTACAAGGTATTGTTATGCCTGTGGTGCCCTATCGTACTACTTTTAACTTTATGATTCTTTTAACTAATGGAACCATGACTCAGTATTTAGATAGTGGAGCTTATAATTTGAAAGCTGGAGAGGTAATAAACGTTAGAAGTGGTAATATAACTGCCACTTTATCGATCTCTAGTGATATCGAAGGTTTTTTCATAGCTTATGAGAATGAGGTTATTACTGATATTGCCTTGGGTAGTAATGATATAAAATTCTTTACAATGAATCCTTACATTGTTTTAAGTAAGACTAATGCAAAATGGATCAAAAAGCTTTTACTTTTATTTGAACAAGAACTCCACAGTGCCAATCAAGAAATGGAGGTATGTGTTTCTTTAATGCATACCATTTTATTAAAAATTATTCGTGTAGATATTGAATTAAAAACTCCTATGACAAGACAGTTAGATATTGCTTTTCGTTTCAGAGAGTTTGTTCAGCGTTTTCACATCGATCATAAGAATGTTTTGTTCTATGCAAACCTTTTACACATTAGTGAAAATTACTTAAATAAATGTGTGAAGGAGGCTACTAATAAGCCCCCGAAACAATGGATTAATGAGATTAGTATTTTACATTCTCAAATTCTTTTACAAGATAAGAGTAGGGATATTGCAGGTATTGCCTTTGAACTTAACTATAATTCGGCTTCTTATTTTACGCGTTTGTTTAAAAAAGTAACCGGATATTCTCCAAGTGATTATAGGAAAAATAAATTTTTATCCTAAAAATAGATTATTTTCTTTTTCATAACTAGTTAATTGTGCTGTCTATTGCTTGTCAATAGGCAGTTTTTTTTTGTCCTAATACTTAAACAATCAAAAAAAGCCCCTTAGAGCCTATCATTTAGTCTAAGAGGCATTTTATTTAACTCCCCATGTTAAGCTTATTTATGACGATCTAATAAATCTGGTCGTCTATTTTGTGTATGGTCGTAAGCTTTTTGTTCTCTCCATTTTTCAATTTCAGGAAAGTTTCCGCTTAAAAGTATCTTTGGTACATCCCAACCTTTATAGCTAGCAGGTCTAGTATAAATTGGTGGGGCTAATAAATCATCTTGAAAAGAATCTGTTAGTGCAGAAGTTTCATTGCTTAATACTCCTGGGATTAAACGGATAATGGCATCACAAAGTATTGCAGCACCTAATTCTCCTCCTGATAATACATAATCTCCTACAGAAATCTCTTTGGTTATAAAATGATCTCTTACTCTTTGATCAACTCCTTTGTAGTGACCACAAAGTATAATGATATTTTTTAGCAAAGACATACTATTGGCCATTTGCTGGTTTAAGGTTTCTCCATCAGGACTCATGTAAATAACATGGTCGTATTCTCTTTGGGATTTTAAATGGCTAATACAGCGATCAATTGGCTCTATACTCATTACCATTCCAGCACCTCCACCAAATTGGTAATCATCCACATT
Source organism: Myroides sp. LJL115 (assembly GCF_054871665.1). NCBI lineage: Bacteria > Pseudomonadati > Bacteroidota > Flavobacteriia > Flavobacteriales > Flavobacteriaceae > Myroides > Myroides sp. LJL115. Next base: position 14,784 of record NZ_JBTXLS010000013.1, read on the forward strand.
TTTATGCTTATTAGTACTATAATCACGTAAGTTATGGAAGTGTACTTCTACTAAATCCTTAGCAATAGCTCTTTTTAAAATCGAAGCTTCAAAGGGACTACGGATTAATTCAGGTACAACTGAAATGATATCTATGCGCATATTGTTTATTCTTTTTACAAAGGTACAATGCTATTTTTTAATGTGCAAAAAAGCCTTGTTTTACTCTAAGACTTTACTTATAATCTTTAAAATTTTGGACAGATAAAAATTACCTGAAATGGAAGATTTTTCCAAAATAATTACGCTTTTTTTTCTTGTCTAGTTTTTATAGAAGCCCTAGGTTTGTACTATGAGTTTAAGTAAGAGTAATGTTTTATTTATGGCCTGTGTAACAGGTCTTATTGTTGCCAATCTATACTATTGTCAACCCCTTGTTCCACTGATCGCCGAAGAATTTGGTATTTCTCAAGCAAGGGCTGGTTCTTTAACCTATCTAACCCAAGGTGGGTATGCATTAGGAATTTTATTAATGATTCCTCTTGGAGATAAATTAGAACGAAAAAGCCAAATAAGTATTACTGCCATTTTAGCAGCCACTTGTTTATTTCTAAGCGCTTTTGTATCTGATTTTTTAGTCTTGCAAATTGTAAGTTTTGCTCTTGGAATGTTTTCTATAGTACCTCAGTTGCTTTTGCCAATGGCAGCCAGTTTGTCTAATGAACAACAAAGAGGCAAGGTCATAGGTACAGTTGTTTCTGGGCTTTTAATTGGAATTTTGTTTTCTAGGACCTTAAGTGGCTTTATAGGTCAATGGATTGGTTATAGAGGAATGTTCTTGACAGCTGGTTGTATAGGTGTAGTTTTAGTAATTTTTATCGGTCTTTTATTACCAAAAGATAGACCGGATTTTAAAGGTAATATTTCCTCTTTATATACTTCTTTATATACTTTAATAAGACAAGAGCCTGTTCTTAGACATGCTACGATAATTTCTAGTTTAGCCTTTGCTCAATTTGGTGCATTTTGGACTACTATGGTTTTGCTTTTAGCCAATAGTCCGTTTAATTATGATTCTGCCATTATTGGTTCTTTTGGATTAATTGGTGCCGTTGGTGCTTTTGCTGCTCCTTTAGTTGGAAAAATTGGTCATAGTGGCTCGGCTAGTACTTTAATTCAATACGGTATTGTGTTAACCCTTTTGAGTTTTATCGTTTTTTCCTTGTCTTCTAGTAGTTTATGGGGAGTGATTATAGGTATTATTCTTATTGATTTGGGACTTCAAACGGTACATGTATCTAATCAAACGAGAATTTATGCTTTGTCGCCAATGGCACGTAATAGAATTAATACTGTCTATATGTCATTTAGTTTCCTTGGAACGGCCTTTGGCTCAGCTTTTGGTTTAGGACTATATAATCATTTTGGTTGGATAGGATTGTGTATGGGAGGTATTAGTTTATCGCTAATTTCTTATATATTCTTTCTATATTCCAAAAAGAATAATTAAATTTAAATAAAATTAAAGAAGTTAAAATTTAAAATAGATAATAATGGAAAACGGTATTTACGCAAAATTTAATACATCTAAAGGAGAAGTTTTAGTAAAACTTACAGAGGATAAAACCCCTGGAACAGTAGGGAACTTCGTTGCTTTAGCAGAAGGAAACTTAGAGAATACAGCTCGTAAACAAGGAGAACCTTACTATGATGGATTAAAATTCCACCGTGTGATTCCTGACTTTATGATCCAAGGAGGTTGTCCTCAAGGAAGTGGTTCAGGTGGACCTGGATACAACTTTGATGATGAATTTCACCCAGAATTAACTCATGATGCTCCTGGAGTTTTATCTATGGCTAATGCTGGACCTGGAACAAACGGATCTCAATTCTTCATCACTCACGTTGCTACACCTTGGTTAGATGGTAAACACACTGTATTTGGTAAAGTAGTAGAAGGACAAGATATTGTAGATGCAATTGCACAAGGAGATTCTATTGAGTCTATCGAGATTGTTAGAGTAGGAGAAGAAGCTCAAAACTGGAATGCAGTAGAGGCTTTTCGTAACTTTGAAGGAGATAGAGCTAAGAGATTAGAAGGAGCAAGAAAAGAAGCAGATGCAGCTGTAGATGCAATTGCTCAAGGTTTCCAAAAAACACCAAGTGGATTACGTTACCAAATGATCGTAGAGGGAACTGGTAAGGCTGCTGAAAAAGGAAAAACAGTTTCTGTACACTATAAAGGTGCTTTAGCTGATGGAACAGAGTTTGACAATTCTTACTCAAGAAAAAAACCAATTGAATTCCCATTAGGACAAGGATATGTGATTGAAGGATGGGATGAAGGTATCTCTTTATTAAAAGTAGGAGATAAAGCTAGATTTGTAATTCCTTCTTATTTAGGATATGGAGAAAACGGAGCTGGAGGAGTTATTCCACCAAATGCAACTTTAGTTTTCGACGTAGAATTAATGGATGTAAAATAAACTACAAGTAATAGAAACTCTCAACTTTTAGTTGGGAGTTTTTTTTAGAATATTATTATCTATGAGACAAGAATTAGAGCGGGTTTATGCCCAAATCGCTCCTTATATTCATCATACTCCTATTATGGAGAGTGGTCATATTGAAAATTTTCTAGGAAATGATTTGTATTTTAAATGTGAAAATTTTCAAAGAGCAGGTTCTGTTAAACTAAGGGGTGCTATTAATGCTTTGTTGCAATTAAGTGAAGAACAAAGAAAAAAAGGAGTAGTGACACATTCTTCGGGTAACTTTGCCCAAGCCTTGGCTTTAGCATCTAAGGTACTAAATATAGAGTGCTCTCTTGTTATGCCTTCTGAGGCTCCTTTAGTTAAACGCAATGCTGTTTTAATGTATGGAGGTAGAATTATTGATTCTTTAGCTACAATGGAATCTAGGGAGAGAATTTGTAATAGTATTATCGCAGAAACAGGTGCAACCTTTATAGACCCAGCCAATAATAGGGATGTTATCTTAGGAGAAAGCTCTGCTACTGCTGAATTATTAGCTATGCATCCTGATCTAGATGCTATTATAGTTCCTGTAGGTGGTGGAAGCCTACTTTCTAGTACTATTTTAGCGTGTAAAGCTTTTGGTAAGGAGTCTATTGAGGTTTATGGTGGTGAACCTCAGGAAGTAGACGATGCATATCGTTCTTTACAAATGGACTGTATCCAAAGTAACTTAACGATAGATACCATGGCTGATGCTCTGTGTGGTGAATTAGGTGAGTTGACTTTTGATATTATCAAAGATGGAGTGAAGGAAATTATTTGTATTCGTGAGAATGAAATAATTTCCTCTATGCGCTTGATTTGGGAACGCATGAAAATTATCGTGGAGCCAAGTAGTGCTGTAGCTCTAGCAGCCTTAATAAAAGAGAGGCCAATGTTTCAAGGAAAAAAAATAGGCATTATTCTCTCTGGAGGAAATGTTGATTTAGATAATTTACCTTTCGAAGATCAGTAAATATCTTGATAATAGGTATAGAAAAACCCCTGTAGATAAATAATTTACAGGGGTTTTTATGTTTAATCCTAAAAGGAATTTATTTTTATTTTTTAAAGGATATTTTTTTTTCTCCAAAGTATAATCCGGCGATAATAAGTATTGCTCCCACAATTTGTATGGTCCCTAGTATTTCACCATCAAATATTCCCCATATAAAAGCTACTAAAGGCATTAATAAAGAAACAGAAGAGGCAAAAGTTGCATTGGTTTGATGGATTAATTTATAATAGAAAATATTGGCTAATGCACTACCAAAAAATGCCAATAGAAATACGTATCCAACTCCTTGAAGGGCATCAGTCTGGGTGAATAAAGTTTGGAAAAAGCCTGTGGATATTAGTACAATTAAACCAGGTATTAAAAGGATTAATTCAATAAATGCAGTCCAAAGAATAGGGGAGATATTTCCCATATACTTTTGAGTTAATAAGCCACTATAGGCATACATAAGAGTTGCTATAATAAGTAAAAGGTAGTAAAACCATTCATTTGAGACCACATGGTGAGATCCCGGGCTTTGCAAAAGTAAAATTACCCCAATAAAGGATAGCACTACTCCTATTACATGACCTGTTTGGGTTTTGTATCTAAAAAATATTGCCCCCAAAATAATAACAAAAATACTCATTAGAGCATTTAATATTCCCGCAATAGAACTATGTAAATGGGTCTCGGCTATTGGGAATAAAAACATAGGTATAAAGCTCCCTGTAACAGCCGTTAAAACTAACCAGCCAAAGTTCTTTCTAGGAAGTGATTTTACCTTTGGAAGGGAAATGGGAAGTAGGAAAATCCCAGCAAAAGTTATACGTAATGCTCCCACTTGTAAAGGGGTGAAATAATCCAAGCCTCTTTTGATTAATATAAAAGAGGATCCCCAGATAATGGATAAGAAAATAAGGGTAAACCAGTGTTTAGCTTTAATTGGCACGTTGTATAAAAAGTAAAGGTTAATACTAGAAGATAAGTTGCAAGTATACTAAAAAAAGGACTTCAAATAAAGAAGTTTTTCAGGTCAATATTGTATTAAATAACACATTTTATAAAGTCTTACTATTGTGTAAGAGTACTTTCCTATTTCTAAAAGCCATTGGTTTTAGTTAGACTCCAAAAAAAGGCCGTACTATAAAAATAGACGGCCTTTAATATGAGTAAAGATAGTTTAGTTATCTTTTTTTCTTGTATCTAATTCTCCGAAGTACATTTCTTGGAAACTTTTGTTCACACCGTGATCTACTCGTTTATGGAAAGTTTTTGGATCAATTTGAGATGGTTTTTCATAACCACAAGCACTAATGAATTCTCCTAATGCTTTCATTGTATTACCGTGGAAAGCAGCAACACGCTTTCTTTTATCTGTAACATCAATTGCTTTGTATAATGACTCATCTTGGGTAGCAATTCCTACAGGACAGTGTCCACTATCACATTGTAATGCTTGAATACAGCCTAATGCAAACATCATTCCACGAGCACTATAACATGCATCTGCACCTAAAGAAAGTGTTTTTGCGATATCGAAAGCAGAAATAATACGACCAGAAGCAAGAATCTTCACTTTGTCTCTTAATCCATTTTCAATTAATGTTTTATTAGCAAATACTAAAGCATCGTTTAAAGCCATACCCATGTAGTCGATAAACTCTAATGGTGCAGCTCCAGTTCCACCTTCTGCTCCATCAATAGTGATAAAGTCAGGGTAGATTCCTGTTTCTACCATAGCTGTAATAATGTTGATAAATTCATCTTTTCTACCAATACAAATTTTAAAACCAACTGGTTTTCCATCAGAAAGTTCACGTAATTTTGCAATAAAGTGAATTAATTCAGTTGGATTAGAAAACGCAGAGTGACCCGATGGAGAGTGTACTGTTGTATGAGGTACAATACTTCTAATCTTAGCAATCTCTACAGTATTCTTTTCTGCTGGTAATAAACCTCCGTGACCAGGTTTGGCACCTTGAGATAATTTCAGCTCAATCATTTTAACCTCTGGGTATAATGCACGTTCTCTGAATAACTCTCCGTCAAATTGACCTTGTTCGTTACGACAACCAAAATACCCAGTACCGATTTGCCAGATTAAATCTCCTCCAGAACGGTGGTATGAACTAATTCCACCTTCTCCTGTGTTATGAGCAAATCCTCCGATTTTAGCACCTTCGTTTAAAGCAGTAATAGCTCTTTTACTTAAGGCACCATAACTCATTGCACTAATATTATAAATACTAGCACTATATGGTTGAGAACATAAATCACTTCCAATAGTTGTTCTAAAGTTAGTGTCTTTTACTGTTTTAGGGTAAACAGAGTGAGAAGCCCATTCGTATCCAATACGGTTAGCATCATCTTGCATACCAAAAGAAACAGTTTGTTTCTCATTTTTAGCTCTTTGATAAACAATAGAACGCTCGCGTCTATTGAATGGTTTTCCATCTAATTCACCTTCCCAGAAATACTGTCTCATCTCAGGACGAATTGCTTCGAACATATATCTGAAACGTGCAAATAGGGGGTAGTTTTTACGGATTGTATGCTTTGTTTGGCCTAAATCTTGTAGGATTAGGATCATAATAAATCCTGAGATTACTAGGTTTACAATACTTGCTATAGATTGGTACAATACCAAAGAAGTAATAGAGTAAACTAAATATACTACAGATAGAGCAACAGTTACTTGTCCAAAGGTAAATCGATTAAGAAATTTTTTGTGAAACATAAAATAAATTTTAATGTAATCTTTTGTTGTTTGTTGTAATTTTTTACATTTTTTTTTCGACTTGATTTTTCCCCTTGAAACACAAATTAATTCATCTGTTATTGAAAGGCTAGTTCTTAGGTCTAAAATCGAGGCAAAGGTAGTAAACATTTTGAATTTACCCAGTTTTTGTAGCTAATATTTTGGTCTATATTAGTTGGGTTATTGAGGAATTGTTAATTTTAATAAAATAAAACACTAAATATTTGAAAATATGGCTCTTATCTTGTCATATTTATTTTTTTAAGCTATTTTATTGTAGCATTTTCAAGATCAAATTGTTGATTTTTATAAATGCTATGTCTGCCAGAAACCATAAATGCTATACTACAGCCTAAAGCAATGTATAAAGCATTATGCCAGCCAAATAATTCTATTCCCATAGCAATACAAGCAAGAGGGGTTTTAGTACAGGCACAAAACACTGCAACAAAGCCTATACTAGCTATTGCATCTAGGGGTAAACCTAGGTGATAAGCCAAGGCGCTCCCAAGAGTAGCTCCAATAAAAAATAAAGGTGTAACCTCTCCGCCTTTAAAGCCACTAGATAGAACTAAGGCAGTAAGAAGTAATTTTATAGCAAAAACCCATAAGGGCATTGGACTTAAAAAGGCCTCCTGTATGGTTTTAACCCCTAAACCATTGTAGATATCGGTTTGTAAAATAACAATTATAAGCACAAAAAGGGCTCCTCCTACAAATGGACGCCAGTAACTTATGGTTATATATCTAGTAAATAAAGCACTTAAGAGCTCACTTAATTTAACAAAGGCAATACCTGTTAGTCCGAAGGCAATAGCACAAAGGCTAATAAGAAGGATGTTTTTTGGATTAAAGTCTATTTCGGAAAAGCTTAGGTAATGGCTATGTGGTATTTTTAATGCAGCTACTACCCAATTGGCGATAAAACTAGATAGTATAATTGGATATAATTGTTTGTATTGCAGTTTTCCCACCACCATTATTTCAAGGGCAAATAAACTAGCGGCAAAGGGGGTGCCAAAAACTCCGGAGAATCCAGCGCTAATCCCTATTAAAATTAGGGTTTTCTTTTCAGTAATGGTAAAAGAAAAAAAACGTTGTAATTGGCTTGATAATGATGCTCCCATTTGCAAGGCTGTACCCTCTCTTCCTACTGAGGCCCCAAAAAGATGGGAGACTAATGTACCAAATAATACCATAACACTCATTCGAAAAGGAATCATCTGAGTTGGGTTATGGTATTGTTCTATTAAAAGGTTGTTTCCTTTATTGGCTTGCTTTGCCCAATACTGATATATGATCCCAACTAGAAGACCAGCTAAGGGTAAAAAGAAAATTAGCCAAGGGGTGTATTCCCGTAATTGGGTTGCTTTATCTAAGTAGAATAAAAAAAATGCACAGGCCAGACCTACCGTCACTCCAACAATACTACTAAAGGAAGTCCATTTTAGGATATATTGTAATAGACCGGACTGTTTTTGTTTCATAACTTAGATATTTTGTTAAGGAGTTTTTGTACCTGCGCAATATACAAAAAAGTAAAGTTCCATAAACTTATTCAATCGTTCAAAAAAGGTATCGATGCGAATTTTGAGCAGTGAAAAACTATAATATGGTCTAAATAAATAAAATCATTTTATAAGTAACAGCCTTATTTATAAGTACATTTGCCCGTTAGCAAAAAACAAAATGAAGTTAGAGGATATTATTACAGATCGTCTTTATCTTTTTCCTTTGACTATAGAATTGTGTAAGGAGTTGTTCCATGGGGATTCTTGCTTATTGGAAAAGCATAGTTTAAAAAGGTCTTTTAATTGGCCTGCCACAGATATGTTAGAAGCATTAGAGCGAATTATTATTAATTTACAAAAGGTAGCACAACCAAGTGGTTTTGAGTCCTGGTTAATTGTGAAAAAAGACACTTCCACCATAATTGGGGATATTGGTTTTAAAGGCCAGTCTAATAAAAAAGGAGAAATAGATATAGGGTATGGCATCACAAAGCAAGAACGACAAAAAGCTTATACAAGTGAAGCTGCTCGTGGATTAATTCAATGGGCTTTTTCTAAGGAGTCTGTAATAGTGATTACAACCAAAACCCTGATTAGTAATCTAGCCTCTGCAAGAACTTTAGAAAGTTTTGGATTTAAAGAAAATGGAGTACATGGTGATGTTATTCTGTGGAGCTTGGAAAGAAAATCATTAAAGATTTAAAATAAAAAAGAGACTGTCTTTTAAAAACGGTCTCTCTTTTTGTATAATTTAATTAAATATCATCAAAACTAATGTCTGTAAATGAATTTAATTCCTCTTTTGGATATTCTTTTTTGAAATCTTTTTGATGTCTTTCAGAAATTACTTCTTCTCCTTTATTGTCTACAACAAAATTTGTCATCTCGTCAAGAATTTCTCTAAAGGCTGTAAAGTCTTCTTTGTATAAATAGATTTTATGCTTTTTGAAATGAAATGACCCGTCGTCTTCTGTAAATTTTTTGCTCTCTGTAATGGTAATGTAATAGTCATCTGCTTTGGTTGATCTCACATCAAAGAAATACGTTCTTCTACCAGCTCTCAATACTTTAGAAAAAATCTCCTCTTTTTCTAACATTTCGTTATCTCTCATAATTCCTTCTTATCAATTAATTGATTCGTTCATATAGCTTTCAAAATTCTAAAAAAAAACTTAATAAACCAACTTTTTACACTAATTCTTTTTCAGTGAGTTGTTTTTGATATAAATCACTATAATAGCCTTTTGTGCCCATTAGCTCTTGGTGTGTACCTCTTTGAATAATCTGTCCTTGATCCAGAACTAAGATGTAATCCGCATTTTTAGCAGACGATACTCTATGGGTGACAATTAAGGTTGTAATACCTTGACTATGGGTTTTTAAACTATCTAAGATGCTCTCTTCTGTTTGTGTATCTACTGCAGATAAAGAGTCATCTAAAATCAAAATAGGCGCATCTTTAATAAGAGCTCTAGCAATGGACACCCTTTGCTTTTGACCACCTGATAAAGTTAATCCTCTTTCTCCTAAAATAGTTTGGTATCCTTTTTCAAAGGCTTCTATATTATGGTGTACGGATGCCTTTTTAGCCACTTCAATGATTTGTTCTTGAGTAGCATCATGTTTTCCGAATTTGATATTATTAGCAATAGTATCACTAAATAAAAACGAATCTTGTGGTACAAAGGCTATCGACTCTCTAAGGTTACTTAGATTCAAATCCTCAATCGGGGTATTGTCAATATATATTTGTCCACTAGTGGCATCATGAAGACGAGATATTAATGACAATAAGGTACTTTTACCTGAACCAGTTTTACCTAGAATTGCTAAAGTTTTACCTTTTTCAAGGGAAAAGCTAATTTGATTTAGAGCGGTTATTCCTGTATCTGGGTAGGTATAACTCACTTTATCAAAGAGTATACTTCCTTGTATTGGAATCACAGGAGCATTGTTGTTAATTATCTCTGGTTTTATGTCTAAAAATTCGTTGATTCTTTTTTGAGAAGCTTCTGCTTCTTGTACCATCATAGCTACCCACCCTAAAGAAGCGATTGGCCAGGTAAGCATATTGATGTATAAAATAAACTGAGCGATAATCCCGATATCTGGAATACTCCCGTTAAAATACATTAAAGAACCTACTAGAATAATCACTAAGTTACTTAATCCAATTAAGAAAATAAGTACAGGACCTAGTAAAGCATTGGTTTTAGCTAATGCTAAATTTTTAGTTTTACTTTCTTTGGTTAAATCTGCAAAGTCCGCTTCTTTTTCTTTTTCCAAAGAATACGCCTTTAAAACACGAATTCCAGAGAACATTTCTTGGGTGAAAGAAGATAGGTGAGATAAGTTTTCTTGGAAAGCTTTACTACGGTGATTGATCTGAATACTTAGTTTAAAAATAAAGTATCCTAGAAAAGGTACTGGTAGGAGGGAGTAAAAGGTTAGTTCAGGCGATATAATATACATTTGAGTTAAAACTACAGCAAAGCGTATAATAGTATTAATAGAGTACATTAAAGCTGGACCAGCATATTGCCTTACCTTTCCAACATCTTCACTAATGCGGTTCATTAAGTCTCCTGTTCTAAAGCGTTTGAAGAAGCTCTGTGTTAGCACTTGATAGTGAGCATAAATCTCATTTTTTAAATCAAACTCTATATGACGTGACATTACAATTAAGGTTTGCCTCATAATAAAGGTTAGAAAGCCTGCTATTAGAGTAGTAATTAAGATATAGAAAATATTTTGGGTTAAAATACCAATTACTTTATCATGATCCTCTGGTGTCAAGCCCTCTAAAGTACGAATAGAGTCCCCAACTAACTTAGGGGTAAAAAGGGTAAATATCTGAGCAATAATGGTAATAAGAACCCCAACTATAAAGCGGGTTTTATATTTGTAGAAATATTTATTTAAATGACTAAGTGCACTCATAATCAAATTTGATGGACAATAGGGTTAAATAAAATACAAACCATTTTGGGTGTATTTGCCACAAAGATACTCTATTCTAGGTAGAACGGAATTTTGTAGAGTTTAATTATTTACTAAAAATATCGTTAAAAAAGATTGGATTACTATTTTTTGTCTTTGTTTAAAATTATATTTTCTTACCTTTGCCCCGTTATATAAACGTCAATCATTTATCTAAAAAGTTCTTAAGTAGCATGTTAAACAGAAGACACATTCGTATAAAAGTTATGCAAACTCTTTATATGATGCAACAAAGTAACTCTGACAATATCCAAACCGGAGAGAAGTTTCTAATTCATAGTCTTGAAAATCTACAGGATTTATACCTGTTGGTAATTAGTACATTAACAGAGGTTAGAAAAAAAGAAGAGGAGTTAATTACCCTAAGCCAGAAAAAACATTTAGCTACAGATCAAGAACGAAATCCCAATAATAGATTTATCCACAATAAGGTATTGAAGGTTTTAGAAGAATCCGTTTCTATTGAAACTAAAGTACAAGAAAGCAAATTAAACCATTGGCAGGTAAACTACACTTATATTCAATTGCTTTTAGAGCAAATCAAACAAAGTGAGTACTACCAAACCTATATGGCTTTAGAGCAGAGCGATTTTGAACAAGATCGTCAATTTGTAGTGGATATATTTACTCATATTGTTGCACCGGATGAAAAAATCTATTCGTTTTTCGAAGATTCTCAACTAACATGGTTAGATGACCTACCTGTGGTAAATACCATTATCCAGAAGCAGTTAAAACAAATCAAAGAGCACGATAGTCAAATTTTTGTTCCTCGATTATATAAAGACAGTACTGATAGAGAATTCGCTATTGATTTATATAGAAAAACAATCTTGAACTACCAGGAATTAACAAAAGAGTTTGAAGACAAGACTCCAAACTGGGATCCAGAGCGTATCGCTGAATTAGATACCATTATTTTAAGAATGGCTATTTGTGAAATGCTTCGTTTTAGTTCTATTCCTGTAAAAGTTACAATAAATGAATATTTAGAGGTAGCAAAAGAGTATTCTACGCCAAAAAGTAGTATTTTTATCAACGGAGTTTTAGATAATATTTCTAAAGCATACTCTCAAGATGGAAAAATTACAAAAATTGGTAAAGGATTACTTTAATTAATTATGAAGAAAAGTTTATTAGTAGGTTGTTTATTTACAATGGCTTTGGTTTCCTGTAAGGACAATCAAGGAGCATCTAGTAAAATAGACCTAGACAATGCAAAGAAGGTGGAACAAGAATCCACTCAAGCTAGAAAATATCCAAAGATTTCTTTTGATAGATCAATGCATGATTTTGGAAATGTAGCCAACAATGAAGCCGTTTTTACAGAATTTGTACTAACCAATACAGGAGATAGTGAGCTAATCATTATAGGAGCTACTGCTTCTTGTGGTTGTACAGTACCAGAATACCAAAAGACACCAATCCTACCAGGAGAGTCTTCTGTGTTAAAAGTACGTTTTCAACAGGCCCAACAAGGGATGCAACAAAAAACAGTTAATCTAACAACAAATACAGAAAAAGGGGAGGAGATATTAGTGATTAAAGCTAATGTACTTCCTAGAAACAATTAAAACTAAAATAATTTCAATATGGAAGGTTTACAACAATTTTTACCAATTATTTTAATGTTTGCGGTTATTTATTTCTTAATGATCCGCCCACAACAAAAAAGAGCTAAAAAAGAAAAAGAGTTTGAAGCGAATATCGCAGTTGGTGATCGCATTATCACTAAAAGTGGTCTTCACGGAAGAATTGCTGAATTGAATGATACAACTATTGTTTTAGAGACAATGGCTGGAAAACTTTTAATGGAGCGTTCTGCAGTTTCTATGGAAATGAGCCAAAAATTAAACGAAAAGAAATAATTAATTTTTCTTTAGGGAAAATTAATCCATAAAAAAAGGATACCATTTTAAGGTATCCTTTTTTATTTTATAAAAGTCGAAACTAATTATCTTTAGCTATTGTGTTGAAATATAAAATCAAATCAATAATACGGTTGGAATAGCCAATTTCATTGTCATACCAACCAACTACTTTTACCATTTTATCTAATACCGAAGTAAGTTGTGAATCAAATAAACAAGATGCAGGATTCCCAAGTACATCTACAGACACAATAGGGTCTGTGGTATAGCTTAAGATGCCCTTTAACTCACCTTGAGAGGCTTTTTGAAAAGCTTCGTTGATTTGTTCTATACTTACTTGTTTTTTTACATAAGCGGTTATATCTGTTAAAGAACCGTCTGGTACTGGAACACGTATACCACCTCCACCCAATTTTCCTTCGTATTGAGGAAATATCTTAGTTAGTGCTTTAGCCGCACCTGTTGTTGTGGGTACAATACTTTGGGCAGCTCCTCTAGCTCTTCTTAGGTCTTTGTGGGGTTGATCATGTAAACTTTGATCGGTAGTATAGGAGTGTACTGTTGTGATGTAAGCCTGTTCAATACCACATAGCTCTTGGATTACTTTAATCATTGGGGCGGCATTATTTGTGGTGCAGCTTGCATTAGAAATAATGGTTTCTTCTCCTGTTAAAGTGTCTTCATTCACACCTAAGACAATGGTTTTGATTTCTGTATCCTCTGGAGGAACTGATAAGATAACTCTTTTGGCACCATTTTGTAAATGGGGTTGTAAAGCAGAGAAGGTTTTTCTTTTACCTGTGCATTCTATTACGTAATCTACCTGTAAAGCTTTCCAGTCTAATTGCTGTATGTCACTTTCTCTAGTAAAAGGTATCTTATGATTATCTACTATTAAATGATTAATAGTAGAGTCAACAGGATAGTTTAAAATTCCGTGAATACTATCGTATTTTAATAAGTGAGCCATAGTTTTGGCATCTGCCAAATCGTTTATAGCTACTACCTCTATACTGGGGTGGTTAATTAATAGTTTGAAAAGATTTCGGCCAATCCTACCAAACCCGTTAATAGCAACGCGTGTTTTTTTCATAAGCTTATCCAAAAAAGAAATTCGCCAGATTTACTGGCGAAAATATATACTACAATAAATGTTTTTGTGCTCTATAAGAGGAACGAACTAAGGCTCCACTTTCCACATGTCTAAAACCAAGTTCTAGACCTAATTTTTCATATTTTTCAAATTGTTCCGGTGTGATAAACTCCTTTACCGGTAAATGCTTTTTACTTGGTTGTAGGTATTGTCCTATGGTTAGAACATCTAAATTAACCTCTCTTAAATCGTGCATGGTTTGGATAACTTCTGCTTCTGTTTCCCCTAAACCTAGCATAATACCTGATTTTGTACGGTTAATACCTTGCTCTTTTAGGTACCTTAACACCTCTAGACTTCTTTCGTATTTTGCTTGAATTCTAACCTCTCTAGTTAATCGTTTAACCGTTTCCATATTATGGGAAACAATCTCTGGTTTAACTTCAATGATACGGTCGATATTTCTAGTCATCCCTTGAAAGTCTGGTATCAATGTTTCCATGGTTGTTCCAGGACTAATGCGGCGAACAGCTTGAACTGTTTCTGCCCATATAATGGAACCTCCATCTTTTAAATCATCTCTATCTACACTGGTAATTACAGCATGTTTAATCTGCATTAGCTTAATAGATCGGGCAACTTTCTCTGGTTCGTCCCAATCCACAGTTTCTGGTCTTCCAGTTTTTACACCACAAAACCCACATGAGCGGGTACAAATATTACCTAAGATCATAAAGGTTGCTGTACCTTCTCCCCAACATTCTCCCATATTAGGACAACTTCCTGAGGTACAAATGGTGTGAAGTTTGTATTTATCTACTAAACCTCTTAATTCGGTGTATTTCTTTCCTGTAGGAAGCTTTACCCTTAACCACTTTGGTTTTGCAAGTGGCTTTATATTTGAGTCTAAAACAGTATCCATATTTTTGATTTTCAAAATACAAATATACTTATTCTATTAACTTATCGCCCTTTTTTGAAAACAATTACTTTAAAGCCTTGGCTTAAAGAAGGTTTGTTGTGGTTTTCTACCTTGCATTAGATTAAAGACTTTTATCCCTTTTTAGAATCCTAAAGTATAAATATAAAAAAAAATATGCTTTGTTATAACCTTTGTGAAAATAAGTTTTTTTAATAAATAATTGGTACTTTTATCAAATGACATTGGGTATTTTGGTTCTTTTTTGCTAAAATTCCTTAAATATGGCGACGTATCTTTGAATACTTGTTATACAAAAATTTGTCTAAAAGCCCTAGAAAAGCTATATTCGCCTCAAATTTATTTTTACGATGGAAAACAAAATTAAACTAACTATTGCCGATAAGTGGATTGCTGATCCTGCAAAAAGGTTCATGGATAACTCAACTTCTGGAGGAATAGTTTTATTTATTGCAGCTATGGTGGCTATTTTTATGGCTAACTCACCTTGGGCAGAGCAATACATGAATTTTTGGGATAATAATTCAATTGGATTTTCTTTCAATGACATTCCGTTAAAGCACTCTTTTAAACATTGGGTAAATGATGGTTTAATGGCTATCTTCTTTTTTGTGGTAGGTCTTGAATTAAAAAGAGAATTAACTACTGGGGAATTATCTTCACCAAAAAAAGCTATGTTGCCAATTATTGCCGCTATTGGTGGTATGGTGGTACCAGCTAGTGTGTTTTTATTTTTCAATGGAGGAACAGATGCATCTCATGGATGGGGTATTCCAATGGCAACAGATATTGCTTTTGCTTTAGGAGTGTTATATTTATTAGGGGATAGAATTCCACTTTCTTTAAAAGTATTCTTAACCGCTTTAGCTATTACAGATGACTTAGGTGCTGTAATTGTGATTGCTTTATTCTATACCAGTGATCTTAATATGATGAATTTAGGTCTAGGATTTGGATTCTTTGGAGTTTTACTTCTTAGTAACTTTATTGGAATTAGAAATACGATTTACTACGCTATTATTGGTATTGGAGGGATCTGGTTCTTTTTCTTACTTTCTGGGGTTCACGCTACTATTGCAGCGGTTTTAGCAGCTTTTGCTATTCCTTCTACAATGCGCGTACCAGGGGCTTACTTTAGCTCTAAAATGAGTAAGTATTTAGATCGTTTCAAATCTGGAAAACCAGAGGATAACTCTCAAATATTAACTGACCCACAAATGCAAAGCGTGGAGAAAATGAGAAATCTTGCTACAGAAGCTTTACCACCATCGGTGCGTTTAGAAAATAGTATGCACGGTTTTGTAGCTTTCTTTGTGATGCCTGTATTTGCTTTGGCTAATGCTGCTATTCCATTTACAATGGGAGGCGCTGAAGGAGTTAGTAATGTAACTCTAGGGGTTGCTTTAGGATTATTAGTAGGTAAAGTAATCGGAGTTTCTGGTATTACTGCTTTATTAATTAAATTAAAAGTAGCATCTATGCCTCAAGGAATGACCTATACTAATTTATTTGGGTTAGGTTTCTTAGCAGCTATCGGGTTTACAATGTCTTTATTTGTTACAGAACTTGCCTTTGATGTACAGGCTCACCCTGAGTTTCCAGGTCAAGCAAAAATCGGTATTTTAATGGCATCAGGAATTGGAGGATTAATCGGATTTTTGATTCTTCGTTTTTCCAAAGCTAAAAAGTAAACCTATTAGTTTGCGTTAATATATAATATAAAGGGCTGTCTTATCTAGGTAAGACAGCCCTTTGTCTTTTATAACTTATTTGTTTTTTTGCTCGTAAATAATTTTTGTTTTCCCCTAGTTTTTACTCTTGAACCAATACAAAGTAATAGTATATTTGCAGGGTTAATATTGAAAACAAAATATATGATTACAGTTAATGATATTTCTGTGCAATTTGGTGGAACTACACTGTTTAGTGGGGTGAATTTTTCGATCAACGAAAATGACAAAATTGCCTTAATGGGTAAAAATGGAGCAGGTAAATCTACCTTGCTTAAAATTGTAGCAGGGGAAAATAAACCTAGTACGGGGAGCATATCTGCACCTAAGGATGCTGTTATTGCTTATCTTCCACAGCATTTACTTACTCATGATGATTGTACTGTTATGCAAGAGGCTAGTAAAAGTTTTGCTAGTGTGTTTTCAATGAAAGAAGAAATAGATCAAATCAACGAGCAGCTTACTGTACGTACGGATTACGAAAGTGACGAGTATATGAAGCTAATCGAACGTGTTTCTGAATTAAGTGAGAAGTACTATGCTATTGAGGAGGTTAATTATGAAGCAGAGGTAGAAAAAATATTAAAAGGTTTAGGTTTTTCACGAGAGGATTTCTCTCGTAAGACATCTGAGTTCTCTGGAGGATGGAGAATGCGTATTGAGCTAGCCAAAATCTTATTACAAAAGCCAGATTTGATTCTACTTGATGAGCCTACTAACCATATGGATATTGAGAGTATTGAGTGGTTAGAAGACTTTTTATTAAATCAAGCAAAAGCGGTGATGGTTATTTCCCACGATAGAGCTTTTGTAGATAATATTACCAATCGTACTATTGAGGTAACGATGGGGAAAATTTACGATTATAAGGCTAAGTATTCGGATTACTTAGTACTTCGTGCAGATCGTCGTGAGCATCAATTAAAAGCCTACCAAGAGCAGCAAAAGATGATTGCTGAAAACATGGAGTTTATCGAAAGGTTTAAGGGAACTTATTCTAAGACTCTTCAAGTACAGTCTAGGGTAAAGATGTTAGAGAAATTAGATATCATCCAAGTAGATGAAGTAGATAATTCAGCCCTTCGTTTGAAGTTTCCACCTGCACCTCGTTCAGGGCAATATCCTGTTGTTGTAAAAGAGCTTACTAAAATTTATGGAAACCACACGGTTTTTAACAAGGCAGATATTGTTGTAGAAAGAGGACAGAAGGTTGCTTTTGTTGGGAAAAACGGGCAAGGTAAATCCACTATGATCAAGGCCATTATGTCTGAGATTGATTTCCAAGGAGATCTTGAGATTGGTCATAATATTCAAATTGGATACTTTGCTCAAAACCAAGCTTCTTTACTAGATGAGAACTTAACTATTTTTGAAACAGTAGATCGCATTGCCCAAGGAGATATACGTACACAGATTAAAAATATTCTAGGAGCTTTTATGTTCCAAGGAGATGATATCCAAAAGAAAGTAAAAGTTCTGTCAGGAGGTGAAAAAACAAGATTAGCTATGGTTAAGCTTTTATTAGAGCCTTATAACCTACTTATTTTGGATGAGCCGACTAACCACTTAGATATGAAAACTAAGGATATTATTAAAGCAGCTTTAAAAGAATTTGAGGGTACTATTATCTTAGTTTCTCACGACAGGGATTTCTTAGATGGTTTAGCAGAAAAGGTATTTGAATTTTCTAACAAAAGAGTAATCGAGCATTTCGAAGATATTAAAGGATTTTTAGCAACCAAGAAAATGGAAAGCTTAAAAGAAATTGAAAAATAAATATCCTTTTTTAAGGTATATGTAAAGTTAAAGCTTACATGGGTAGTTGCTATTCATGTAAGCTTTTTTGTTTTTATAACTTTTTTTAGGGATAGGTTACTTTATTGTAAAAAAGCTTCTTGTTGCTTTTTTTACAAGTCTTATTTCCTTAAATTGTACTGTAGCAACTATTTAAGTTTGTATAGTATGAAATTGGACCAAAAATACAAAGTAGAACAGCCGATCGTTTTAGATCAAATACCTACTCAAAGTACTTGTAACTATTCATCATCTAAGGCTGAGCGTAAACTAAAGAAAGTAGCCAGGAAATTGGCCAAATTTCAAGATACTATGTATGCCCATGGGAAGTATAGCGTTCTGATTTGTATTCAAGGTATGGATACTGCAGGAAAGGATAGTTTAATTAGAGAAGTTTTCAAAACTTTTAATGCCAGAGGGGTAGTGGTGCAAAGCTTTAAAAAACCTACTTCTTCTGAATTGGAACACGATTACCTATGGAGACATTATATTGCTTTACCTGAAAGAGGAAAGTTTAGTGTGTTTAATCGCAGTCACTATGAAAATGTCTTAATAGCTAGGGTTCACCCACAGATTGTTCTAAAGGAAAATCTTCCTCATTTACAATCCGAGGATCAGATTACTTCGTCACTTTGGGAAGAACGTTATAGCGATATAACCAGTTTTGAAAAGCACCTATCTAATAATGGAACAATTGTTTTGAAGTTTTTCCTTCATTTAAGTAGAGCAGAGCAGAAAAAAAGGATCTTGCGTAGACTAGAGAATATAAAACACCAATGGAAGTTTGCCCCAGAGGATATTAGAGAAAGACAGTATTGGTCCGAGTATCAAAAATACTACCAGATAGCTATTAATAAAACCTCTAAGCCTTGGGCTCCATGGTTTATTATTCCAGCCGATAACAAAGAAATTTGTAGATTAATTTTCGCTCAAATTCTCTTAGAGGAGTTACAAAAATATGCCGATGTACAGTTGCCTATTCTCTCTAGTGAATTACAAGAACAATTAGCCCTGTATAGAGAGATTTTACTGCAAGAATCTTAAATTTTTGTTCAAAGATTCAAACCCGGAAACTTTCCACAGATTCTTGTCTATCATTATAAGGTGTTTTGTAAACAAGGGTGTATATTTGCACCAAAATGAATGAAAATGAATCTTTCGATCTACTTTAAAGAGTTTAGGTATAATATACAATTGGCTTATCCCATTATTTTGGCTATGCTTGGTCATACTATAGTTGGGGTAATTGATAATATCATGGTTGGGAAAATTGGGGCTACTGAATTAGCTGCTGCTTCTTTGGCCAATAGTTTTGTGTTTATTGCTATAGCTTTAGGAGTGGGGTTTTCAACGGCAATAACCCCTTTGACAGCTCATAGTGATGCCGAGAAAAACGTAGAAGAGGGTAGAGGTATTTTTATCAATGGTTTATTCTTATGTTGTGTTTTAGGCTTGTTTTTGTTTGGAGTTATTTTCTTTGCAAAGCCTTTGCTAATTTATATGAAACAACCTCAAGAGGTGATTGTTTTGGCAAAACCCTTTTTGGATATTGTAGCCCTTAGCTTAGTACCTTTGATTATTTACCAAGCTTACAAACAGTTTTCTGATGGTAAAAGTCGTACTAAAAATTCTATGTATGCAACCATTATCTCTAACGTAACTAACGTTTTCTTTAACTATGTACTGATTTATGGTGTTTGGTTTTTTCCAGAAATGGGAATGATTGGGGCGGCCTACGGTACCCTTATTTCAAGGATAGTTATGCTAGTGTATATGCACTTCTCTTTACATAGCCAACAGGACTTTAAACCATTTTTAAAGAATATTTCTTTTAGAGAAATTAAAAAAGAGATGAGTTTAAAAATTAGTAAGATTGGTTTGCCTTCTGGCTTAATGAGCTTCTTTGAAGTTGCGTTATTTGTTGGAGCGGTATGGCTTTCAGGAATGATTGATATTGTTTCTCAAGCAGCCAATCAAATTGCTTTGAGCATGACCTCTATGACCTTTATGTTAGCTAGCGGATTAGGAGTAGCTGCTATGATACGTGTTGGAAATCAAAGAGGATTAAAAGATTATGTCAAGTTAAGAGTAGTAGCTTCTTCTATTGTATTAATGGGAATTATTACCTATAGTATACTTGCTCTTATCTTTGTTTTATTAAGAAACTATATCCCAATGTTATTTGTGGATAATCACGATATTGCTGCGGCACAAATCAATCACGAGGTAATTAAAATCGGTGGACAGTTACTTTTAGTAGCTGCTATCTTCCAAATTTCAGATGCCATCCAAGTTATTATTCTTGGAGCTTTAAGGGGATTGCAAGATGTAAATGTGCCTATGGTACTTACCTTTATTTCTTACTGGTTGATTGGATTTCCCGTTTCGATTTACTTAGGTTTATATACCGATTTAAAAGCAGTGGGTATATGGATAGGACTTTTAGCTGGACTCACCACAGCTGCTATTTGTTTATCGCTTCGATTCCATATACTTTCTAAAAGATTAATAGAAAACAATTAAATACCATATTATTATGCAATTACCTAAATTCGTTTTAGCAGACAATAGTGATAACCCAGAGGCTATCTATATTGTACACTTAGAATTCCCTCGTTTTATCATTGATTTAAATGAAGAAGACATGGAGTTTTTGGAAACTATAGAAGAATCCGAAGAAGCTGAAGTAGAAGCAGAAATCGAAGATTTAATAGCTCAAGCTGGTGAATTCTATGAAAGAGAAATGGAGCGTTATGTAGAAGATGAGGATTTAGAGGATTAATTCTTTTTTTCTATATTTTGAAAATACATATCTAATATTTGTTGAGCAGCTGCAAAAGGGGAAACTTCACTTTTTTGCACTGCTTCTTTGTTTATACCAATTTGTTGTTGAACCCTTGGCGAATCAAAAAAGTGCTGTAAAAGCTGTTCTTGTATAGTTTCCATCATCCAATACTGATTTTGTTGAGCTCTTCTTTGCTCGAAATATCCATTTTCGTTAGTAAGTTGGTAATACTCTAAAATATAATCCCATATTCTTTGAATACCTGTATGTTCTAAAGCACTACAAGTACGTACCTTTGGTGTCCAGCCTGATGGTTTTTTTGGAAATAAATGCAAGGCTCTATTATATTGTAATTTGGCAATTCTAGCCCTATCGATGTTTTGTCCATCGGATTTATTAATCACCACCATGTCGGCCATTTCCATAATACCTCTTTTTATACCTTGGAGTTCGTCTCCGGCTCCAGGTAAATTTAAAAGTAAAAAGAAATCTACCATACTTTGTACGGCAGTTTCACTTTGACCTACTCCAACGGTCTCTACTAAAATTGTATCAAAGCCACTAGCTTCACATAGAATAATGCTCTCTCTAGTCTTTTTTGCTACTCCACCTAAATTTTCTCCAGAGGCAGATGGACGAATAAAAGCGTTGGGATCTTTTACTAATTCCTCCATTCTTGTTTTATCCCCTAGTATACTTCCTTTAGTAACACTACTACTTGGATCAATAGCTAGAACTGCTACTTTTCTTCCCAGTTGGGTAAGTAAACTACCAAAGGCTTCAATAAAGGTACTTTTACCCACTCCAGGTACTCCCGTAATTCCAATTCGTATGGACTTATTACTATAAGGTAATACAGCTTTAATTACTTCTTGGGCCTTTAATTGATGCTCAGCATTACTACTCTCAATTAATGTAATTCCCTGGCTTAAAAAAACTTTATCCCTAGCTAAGATTCCCTCTATGATTGTTGCCGTAGAAGGTATTTGCTTACGTTTGGCTCTTAGTTTAGCGATAGCTAAAGCATTGGTGGTATTGGGCTGTTCTATGCCTTTGTTTTCTTTCAAAGCTGATTTATGTTCATTTAAGGAGTGGTGCTTTTCCAAAGTATTTGTTTTTGATAGTAAAAAGTAAATGTACTAAAAAAGCATATAGATAAAAATTTTGAGCTTTAATTTAATGCTCAACAGGGTATTAACCCTTATATTTGCTACTTCAATATAATTATCTATTATGACCAAAGTATTTTCTTTTGCCCAGCGTTTAAAAAGCAAGGTGCAAGAGCAAACCAGCGCACAAACCACCGTTTATCCCATTTTATTATTGATTAGTATTGGGCATTTGTTCAACGACTTTATTCAAGCAATTGTACCGGCAATCTATCCTTTATTGAAGGATAATTACGGCTTGGATTTTGCTCAAATCGGTATGATTACTTTTTGTTTTCAAATTTCCTCTTCTTTACTTCAGCCAATTGTTGGAAATTATACGGATGCTAATCCTAAACCTTATTCCCAAATCTATGGGATGATTTGTTCTATTATGGGGATTATTATCTTAGCCTACGCACCTAGTTATGTTTGGATTTTGGTGGCTGTTATCTTAATAGGTATTGGATCTTCCATCTTTCACCCAGAGTCCTCTCGAGTATCCTTTGTTGCCTCAGGAGGGAAGCGCTCATTGGCTCAAAGTATCTTCCAAATTGGAGGAAATACTGGGACAGCCTTAGCTCCACTACTTGTAGCTTGGATAGTTTTGCCTCGTTCTCAAGTATATCTTTTATGGTTTTTAGTAATTGGAGTAGTAGCTCAAATTGTATATTACTACATCGGAACCTGGTATAAAGGGATTTTGGCTCATAAGACGGCTAAAAAACACAAAGAGATTTATATGCCAGTTTTAAGTAAATTAAAAATAAACACTTCTATTGTAATACTTTTAGTGTTGATTTTCTCTAAGTATTTTTACGTAGCGAGTATTTCAAGTTACTTTCAATTTTATGTAATGGACAAGTTTTCTATTACCTATACCCATGCTCAGATTTATCTGTTTTTGTTCCTTTTAGCTACTGCTTTAGGTACTTTAATTGGTGGGTTTTTTGGAGATAAATTCGGAAGAAAGTACATTATCTGGTTCTCCGTTTTAGGAGTGGCTCCTTTAACTTTATTACTGCCTTATGTAGGTCTTTTTTGGACAGGGTTGTTAATTGTATTAATAGGACTAATTATCTCCTCTGCTTTCCCTTCTATATTGGTATATGCTCAGGAATTATTACCTAAGAAAATTGGTATGGTATCTGGACTATTTTATGGATTTGCCTTCGGTATGGGTGGAGTAGGTTCGGCTGTACTTGGATGGTTAGCGGATAAAACCTCTATAGAGTATATTTATCACCTATGTGCCTTTTTACCTCTTTTAGGGATCGTTGCATGGTTTTTACCAGACATGAAAAAAGTGAAATTTACTTTAGAAAAATAGATGCTATAATCTAGAAACTAGATACAAAAAAAGCACATAAAATTACTTTATGTGCTTTTTTTGTATTTCAAATTTTAAGATGTCTTAAAGAAGCTTTCCACTTAAAAGTAATGCAGCAATACTAAAGTAGATAATAAGTCCGGAAACGTCCACTAAAGTGGCTACAAATGGAGCTGAAGCTGTTGCGGGATCCAATCCAAACTTTCTTAGTACAAAGGGAATTAAAGATCCAGATAAGGTCCCCCAAAGTACAATTACCACTAGGGATATAGATACGCTTAATCCCACGTACAGCCAGTGTTCTCCATAATCGTAAATAGCAGCTTGTTGCCAAATAAGAATTCGGATAAATCCAATAACTCCTAATAGACCTCCTAACATTACTCCAGAGGAAATTTCTTTTCTCATTACATACCACCAGTCTGTTAGCTTTAATTCTCCTAAAGCCATTGCTCTAATGATTAAAGAAGCAGCCTGGCTACCAGAGTTTCCTCCACTGGAAATGATAAGGGGAACAAATAAGGCTAATACAACTGCCTTTTCGATTTCTCCATCAAAATAGCCCATAGCAGAGGCAGTTAACATTTCCCCTAAAAACAGGATAATTAGCCAACCAGCTCTTTTGCGTACTAATTCAAAAAGCGGGGTATGTGTATAGGAAAGATCTAACTCTTCCATCCCCCCGAACTTTTGAATATCTTCTGTATCTCTTTCTTTTATTTTGTCTAATATATCATCGAAAGTTACAATACCTACTAAAACACCTTTCTCTGTGATAATAGGTAGGGCAGATCTGTCGTATTTTTCAAAGATGTCAAAGGCATCTTCCATTTTTGTGGTAGTGGTAATAGACACAAAATTGTGGTCAATTAACTGAGAAATTAAAGTATCCTCATCGGCTAGGAGTAATTGCCCAATTTTTAAGTCATCTATTAAGCAGTTATGGCTATCCACTACATAGATGTAGTTTAGAGTTTCTGCTTTTTTACCATATTTTTTAATGTGTTGTAGTACTTGCTTTACTGTTTTGTCTTTTTTAGTTTGTATATATAAAGGAGTCATTAAGCGCGCAATACTATCCTCTTTATAACCAATTAAATTCAAAGCAATTTGCTTTTCTACATCATTGAGTAGATTGATGGAGTACTTGATTAATTCATCAGGGAAATTCTCTAGTATTTCCGTTCTATCATCGGGTTCTAAGTTATTAAGTACCTCGGCATAGTCTTCTTGAGTCATACTACGCACGATTTCTTCTTGTACATTTATTTCCAAAAAAGAAAAGACCTCGACCTTTACATCCGCAGGTAATTTTAGAAATTCAAGATTTCTGTCTTTTCTTTTCATTGTGGATAGTAATTCTGCTATATCAGCAGGGTGTATGTCTTTAAATATCATAAAACAAGAGTTATTTCACAGGTTGTTATGCCTGTATTTTCTTTAGTAAATGTACTGCTTCTTGTTTGAATAAAAAAAAAGCTTGGAAAACTTGATTCCGTTAAGTTTAATCCTCCCTGTTTTGAGTATCTATGAAGTTTTGGGATTGTAAATTTTTTTTGGCTTTTGCTCCCATATCTTTTAATTTTTGCACCGAAGTAATTAAGTTCCCTTTCCCTAAGCTGAGTTTATTATAGGCCTGCTCTTGGGCTTGTTTGGCTTCGTTTAATTTAGTGGTTACTTTTTCTAAATCCTGTACAAAACCAACAAATTTATCATATAGTAGACCAGCGCTTTTTGCTATCTCAAAGGCATTTTGAGTTTGTTTCCTTTGGCTCCACATAGACTCAATAGTACGAAGTGTAGCTAGTAGAGTAGAAGGGGTAACAATGACGATGTTCTTTTCAAAGGCTTTAGTGTATAAATGTGGATCTTTTGCGATGGCACAAGAAAAAGCTGTTTCAATAGGAATAAATAATAGAACGAAATCCGGTGAACTTCCCTTATAAAGTTCGTGATAGTTTTTAGAGCAAAGCGAATCTATATGGCGTTGTATAGAAATAAGATGGTGGGTTAAAAACTTTTCTTTGTCTTTTTGATCATCTGTATTTACAAGTTGCTCATAGGCTACTAAAGAAACTTTAGAGTCAATAACCATATGTCTGTCTCCTGGTAGTTTTACCACCACATCTGGACGAAGCTGCTTGCCTTTGTCATCCGTATAACTTTGTTGGGTAAAGTACTCTCTATCTTTTTCTAGACCAGATTTCTCTAAGACATTTTCCAAAATCATCTCCCCCCAATTCCCTTGCATTTTATTATCTCCTTTTAAAGCTTTGGTTAAATTAAGGGTCTGTTCACTCATGGTTGAGTTGATTTGCTGAAGGCCAAAAATTTGTTGGCGCAGCGCAGCATGATGATCAATACTTTCCTTATGAGTTTGTTCTACTTTATGCTCAAAGTTTTTTATTTTCTCTTGTAAAGGAAGTAAGATGCGCTCGATGTTTTGGCTGTTTACTTGAGTAAATTGCTCGCTTTTTTGATGTAGTATTTTATTGGCTAATAATTCAAATTCTTGAGCAAACTTTTCTTGGTATTGGCTACTTTGGTGTTTTTCCTGATTAAGGAGCTCCTGCAAATGTTGGATTTGGATTTGCATTTTAGCATTAGTGGCTATTAGGTCTTGATTGTCTATTCGCTGTATTTGTTCGTTTTCTAATAGGTGGCTTTTCTGATTTTGTAAATCAGTGATTTGTTCTTGTAAATAAGTGTTATTAGCCCTAAGAGTGAATACCTCTTGTGGAGTATTATTTTTTTTTGAAAATAATTTAACCAAAAGAAATAATATAATTGCTGTTAGGGTACACAGAATTATGGTGAATTGCATAGTCATAGAAAAGAATTTACTACTGTTTTTTATTTACTCAAAAATAGAAAAAATAAGTAGACTTAAGGGGGTATTTTTGCTAGGGTTTATAGCAAAAAAAAGAGGTTAGCTTTTTAGCTAACCTCTTTTGGTGTTTATTCAAAGATAAATGCTTATTTACTTAAATACATTTTTCTACGTGCGTAAATGTCATAGAAGGTATCGTCTTTTAAGCTATCGATAAACAAGATGCTTTCTCCTGTTGGTTTCATCTCTGGGCCTAAAGCTTTGTTTACATTCTTGAATTTGTTAAAAGAGAATACTGGTGTTTTAATAGCATACCCGTTTAAGTGTGGATTGAAATTGAAATCCGTTACTTTATTGTGTCCTAACATAACTTTGGTAGCATAGTTTACATATGGTTCACCATAAGCTTTTGCAATAAAAGGAACTGTTCTAGATGCTCTTGGGTTAGCTTCAATAATATATACAATATCGTCTTTGATTGCGAATTGGATATTGATTAATCCAACTGTTTTTAAAGCTACTGCAATTTTCTTAGTGTGGTCTTTAATTTGTTGTAAAACAAACTCACCTAAGTTAAATGGAGGTAACATAGCGTGGCTATCTCCTGAGTGTACTCCACATGGCTCTATGTGTTCCATAATACCAATGATGTGCACATTTTCTCCATCACAAATTGCATCTGCTTCTGCTTCGATAGCTCCATCTAAATAATGGTCTAATAAAAGCGTGTTTCCTGGAATAGAATTTAAAAGTTCAATTACATGCTCTTCTAATTCTTTTTTGTTGATTACAATTTTCATTCCCTGACCTCCTAATACATAAGAAGGACGAACTAATAATGGGAAGTCTAACTCATCTGCAAGTTCTAGTGCTTTTTCAGCTGTTTTTGCTACTCCAAAACGAGGGAAAGGAATTTCCAATTCTTCTAATAAAGTAGAGAAACGTCCACGATCTTCCGCAAGGTCTAATGCATCATAGCTAGTTCCGATGATTTTAATACCATGACGGTCTAATT
Organism: Myroides sp. LJL115; assembly: GCF_054871665.1. Classification (NCBI taxonomy): domain Bacteria; kingdom Pseudomonadati; phylum Bacteroidota; class Flavobacteriia; order Flavobacteriales; family Flavobacteriaceae; genus Myroides; species Myroides sp. LJL115. The sequence goes on from NZ_JBTXLS010000013.1 coordinate 42,084, forward strand.
TTTCAGCAAGTTTTAAAGCAGTTTGTCCTCCTAATTGAACAATAACTCCTTCTGGTTTTTCGTGTTGAATAATATCATAGATATGCTCCCAGAATACTGGTTCGAAATATAATTTATTTGCTGTATCAAAGTCTGTTGAAACAGTCTCAGGGTTACAGTTAATCATAATTGTTTCATAACCACACTCTTCTGCAGCCATAACTCCGTGCACACAAGAGTAGTCAAATTCGATTCCTTGACCAATACGGTTAGGTCCTGAACCTAAAACAATGATTTTCTTTTTGTCCGATACAATGCTTTCGTTTGCTACATAAGTAGTTCCATCTGCATTTTGTATTTCTGGTTCAAAAGTAGAGTAGTAGTAAGGTGTTTTAGCTTCAAACTCAGCCGCACAAGTATCTACTAATTTAAATACACGTTGAATATTTAACTCCTCACGTTTTTTGTATACTTTACTCTCTAAAGTATTAAGCATGTGAGCGATTTGTCTATCTGCAAAACCTTTTTGCTTAGCCTCTAAAAGTAAATCTTTCGGAAGTGTGTCAATTTCATAAGTAGAAATCTCTTTCTCTAACATTGCAAGTTCTTCGTATTGTTTTAAGAACCACATGTCGATTTTAGTGATTTCATGAATTCTACTTAATGGAATACCATGTTGAATAGCATCATAAATGGTAAATACTCTATCCCAAGATGCATTGGTTAATTTTTCAATGATTTGGTCATAGTTAGTATACCCTTTTCCATCAGCACCTAATCCATTTCGTTTAATCTCTAAGGATTGGGTAGCTTTATGTAAAGCTTCTTGGAAAGAACGTCCAATTCCCATTACCTCACCTACAGATTTCATTTGTAATCCTAATGTGCGGTCTGCACCTTGGAATTTATCAAAGTCCCAACGAGGTATTTTTACAATTACATAGTCTAAAGTAGGCTCAAATAAGGCCGAAGTATTCTTAGTAATTTGGTTTTGTAATTCATCTAATGTGTATCCTAAAGCCAATTTAGTAGCTACTTTAGCAATAGGGTACCCTGTTGCTTTAGATGCTAAGGCAGAAGAACGAGAAACACGAGGGTTGATTTCAATTGCAACGATATCTTCTTTTTCATCTGGTGAAACTGCAAACTGAACGTTACATCCACCTGCGAAGTTACCAATAGCGCGAATCATACGGATAGCTAAGTCACGCATTTTTTGGAAAGTAGTATCTGATAAAGTCATAGCTGGTGCTACTGTAATACTATCTCCTGTGTGAATACCCATTGGGTCCATATTTTCGATTGTACAGACAACAACAACATTGTCATTTTTATCGCGAATAATTTCTAATTCATATTCTTTCCATCCAAGTAAAGCCTTGTCAATAAGTACTTCATGGATTGGAGAAGCTTCTAAACCATAAGTCAATAAGTCATCAAATTCCTCCTCTGTGTGTACAAAAGCTGCTCCTGTACCTCCTAAAGTAAAGGATGGACGGATTACTAGCGGGAAGCCAAATTCCTGTGCAATTTCTTTTCCTTCTAAGAAAGAAGTAGCTGTTTTTGCTGGCGCAACAGGAACGTCAATTTTTTGAAGTAATTGTTTGAATTGCTCACGATCTTCGGTAACATTAATGGCATTAATGTCAACTCCGATTAGGCGTACTCCAAAATCAGACCAGATTCCTTTTTCATCACACTCTAAACATAAATTTAAAGCTGTTTGTCCTCCCATAGTAGGTAAAACGGCATCAATTTCTGGATGAGCAACTAGGATTTCAATGATTGATCTTGCAGTTAATGGTTTTAAGTAGATATGATCTGCCATGGATGGGTCAGTCATAATGGTAGCAGGGTTAGAGTTAATTAAAATAACTTTTACTCCCTCTTCTTTTAATGATCTAGCTGATTGTGATCCTGAATAATCGAATTCACATGCTTGTCCAATAACAATTGGTCCTGAACCAATAATTAAAACCGTTTTAATAGAGTTGTCTTTAGGCATCTTGTGTTGTTGTTATGTTAAATACTTTTTTTAGGAAAAAAAGTAAGTTTAGTGCTGTGTTTGTGGTCTTTTGTTGTGTTTTTGTTGTAAATCCTTTTGGATTGAGTATAAAAAAAGGCGTTACCCATTAATAGTAACACCTTTAGCCATGTTTTATAAAAACATTATTTTTTATGTCTAGTTTCACAAGAAACAGTTAATTTGTGTCTTCCTTTAGCTCTTCTTGCTGCTAATACTTTTCTACCGTTAGGTGTAGACATTCTGTCCATGAAACCGTGTTTGTTTCTTCTTTTTCTATTCGATGGTTGAAACGTTCTCTTGCTCATTGCTTTTATCTTTAAATCTTAAATTTTACTTCTTCTACTCAGCTTTGAAATGTCAGGCTTCAAAACCGAGTGCAAATATATAAAGTCTTTTTTCTCTTACAAAACCTTTTTGAAAAATATTTTCAGTTTTATTGAATTTTATTGTTTCTAAGGTTTAAGTAGCATTTACATTTACCTAAGGTATTGTTTAAAAAACAATAGAATTTACTTGTTGCAAGATACAAAAAAAATGGATTAATAGCTATAAGAAGAATTGATTACATAATTTTCAATTTAAAAGGCATGGAGCAGAAGATAAAAGAGTGTAGCATTCCTTTATGCTTTTTTTCTAGTACAGGGCTTTTTCCCTTAAAATTGATGAAAAGCTCTACTTATTTACTTGTAAAACTCTCCTTTAGTCAAGCCCGAGAACATTTTATGCTAGGTTTTTGGGGTGTTGTATACAATAGTAAAATAGTCCTTATTTTAAAATCTAGGGAAAAACGCTCTTTATATCTTTGGTATATCTAATTTATTACTATCTTGGCCCTATGTTAAAAGGAGATTCCGTTGGGATCTTGATCAAAGAATAAGAAAATAATGGGGAATCGTGTGTAAATCACGAACTGTCGCGCAACTGTAAGTGCTATTATCACTTTGTAAATAAAGTAAACTAGTATAAGTCAGAACACCTTTTTCTAATTCAAAAGATATTGCTTTCGCGTATAAAAGGCCAATTATCTAACAACTACACTACCACTATTAATTAAATGTACTATTGCTACTTCGAGCAAGAGGATATTTACCTTTTAGGTATACTTGTTTTATAATATACTTTTCCGCGCTTAAGCTAATTTATTTTATTACGTTTTTTAAATAAGATCAGGTTTAATTTATCCTCTTCTTAGGTATACACTAATAGACTATGCTCTTCTTGGAGCCAGGTCATCGGATAAATCTTGTAAGTAATTTACATTATTTAGTTTTTTGGTAGGGGGATGTTTTTTAAAAAAGTATCCCCTTTTTTATACCACGGACTTACTTTTTTGTCAAAAGATAGTAGATGACATAAAACCAGCCAAAGAAAAAATGTAGGATAGCCCATAGGACCGAATGATTTCTTTGCCAAGATAAATATACCGCTAAAAGTGAACCAATTGTTATCCCTCCCCCATATAAGGAAATGGAAGGTCCCCCTGCATAAATAGCTGAACTCGATAAAAGTGCAGCAAAGGCTAGTAGTGTGTTTTCCTTTTTCATCTTTAATGATTTTTACTTGGGTTGTTTTGTCTTATAAAGATAGTGAAAAAAATGCAAAAAATTGATTTTTAATAGGGTAGGTTGTTATTTGTAAGTGCATTTTTAGTTCTTTTTACTAAAAGAACTAGTGTTATGTCTTAGTCAAATAAGAAGTCAAAAAAAGCGATACCTTATGGATATCGCCTCTATTTTTAGTGATTATGTAAAAACGCTTGTCTATCTAGAAGTGTTTTTTCATCCTCTACATGATTGTCATCCGGTACACAACAGTCTACTGGACAAACTGCAGCACATTGAGGTTCATCGTGGAAACCTTTACATTCTGTACATTTAGAAGGTACAATATAATAGAATTCATCTGAAACAGGTTCTTGAGCTGCATCAGCTTCTACTTCTGTGCCATCAGATAAAACAACTGTACCTGTTAAAGCAGTACCGTCTTTATATCTCCAATCATCTGCACCTTCATATATAGCTGTATTAGGGCATTCTGGTTCGCAAGCTCCACAATTAATGCATTCGTCTGTTATAATGATTGCCATAGCTTATATTTTTATATTATATGTATTAACTTTGCTACAAATTTACACCCAAAACAATTCACAAACAAATCAATATGGATTTAGATGTTAAAAAAAATGCTTTTGTTAAATTAGGAAGCTTTTTGAGCCAATTTACCCATGAGCAGCCAATTATAGATACTCAAAGCCCACAAGAACAAGAGTTATTTCACCAATTCAAAGAGTTAATTAATACGGCAGTACACCACAATGGATGGTTTACCAAAGAACAAGTGTTAATTTGTGTGGAATCTTGGGCGAGTGCACTGACCCAAGAAAATATGGATTTGTGGTGTTCAGCCTATGATTTCTCTAAAGAGCCTTTAAAGAAAGTTGGATTGATTCTAGCTGGTAATATTCCGCTTGTTGGTTTTCATGATGTAATTTGTGTATTATTATCTGGAAATATAGCTATGGTTAAACTTTCTAGTAACGATAAGAAGTTTTTACCTTTTATTGCTCATTTATTAGAATTACAAGCTCCGGAGTTTAAACAGCGCATCGGTTTTGTAGAGGATAAATTAGATGGCTTTGATGCAGTTATTGCAACAGGAAGTGATAATACGGCACGTTATTTTGAGTATTACTTCTCTAAAGTACCTAATATTATTCGCAAGAACAGAAATTCTGTAGCAGTATTAAATCAACAAGAAACTCCAGAAGAGCTGATCGCTTTAGGAAAAGATATCTTTACTTATTTTGGTTTAGGTTGTCGTAACGTTTCTAAATTATACCTTCCAAAAGGATATGATTTTGATTTGTTTTTCCAAGGAATGTACCCTTATAATGAAGTAATCAATTACGATAGATATGCCAATAACTATGATTACAATAAAGCGGTGTTTTTAATGAGTGAATTTAAACTTCTAGATAATGGATTTTTAACCATAAAAGAAGATACAGCTTATAGTTCTCCTATTTCTAGTGTGTTTTATGAGTATTATGATTCCTTAGAGCAATTGAAAGAACAGTTCAAAGAAGATGAGCAAAAAATACAATGCATTGTCTCTAATGATTTAATTCCTGGGAGTATAGGTTTTGGACAAACTCAAATGCCTCAGCTTTGGGATTATGCGGATAATGTTGATACTTTGAAGTTTTTATTGAATCTTTAAAATTTATATCCCAATGACAACTAAGGTACATAATTTTAGTGCGGGGCCTTGTTTGTTGCCTCAAAGCGTTTATCAAAAAAGTGCTCAAGCAATTTTGGATTACAACCATACGGGGGTCTCTATTTTATCGATGTCTCATCGAAGCAAGGAGTTTATTGCTATTTTAGAAGAGGCTCAAAGTCTTGCTTTGTCTTTATTGGGACTTAGTGATAAGAAGTACTCTGTTTTGTTTTTGCAAGGAGGTGCAAGCATGGAATTCTTACGTGTACCTTATAATTTTCTAAAAACAAAGGTATGTTACTTAGATACTGGAGTATGGGCTAATAAAGCCATGCAACAAGCTAAGTTATTTGGCCAAGTAGACATTGGACTAGATGGGAAACAAAGCCAGTATACTTCTATACCTTCTGAGGTTTATGTGGATCAACAGGTAGACTATCTGCACTGGACTTCTAATAATACTATTTATGGAACCCAGTTTAAGGCTCCTCCAATAATAAAAGGGGATATTCCTAGTATTTGCGATATGAGTTCGGATATTTACTCTAGGGAATTCCCTTACCAAGAAATTGATTTAATTTATGCTGGTGCTCAGAAAAATATAGGCCCTGCTGGAGTCAGTGTAGTTATTATTTCCAAGGATTTAATGCAAAGAGCCAAAAGTGATATACCTGCAATGCTTGATTATGCAGCCCATATAGAGCATAGAAGTTTATATCATACTGCTAATGTGTTTGGAATCTACACCTGTTTGTTAAATTTGCAATGGCTGCAAAGTCAAAATGGAGTAAAACAAATGCATAAACGAAATCTTCTAAAATCGGATCTTTTATATAACACTATAGACGAGCTAGATTTCTTGCAAGGTATTGCCCAAAAAGATTCTCGTTCTATGATGAATGTTACATGGAAGTTTGACAATGCAAAGCAAGAGGAGTTATTTGATCAATTAGCCAAAGAAAATAGTATTGTAAATATTAAAGGACACCGTACTTTAGGTGGGTATCGAGCTTCTTTATACAATGCTTTAGATATAGAAAGTGTAGAGGTATTAACCCAAGTTTTACACCATATGAAAACATTGGTCTAATATTGCTTAAGATTAAAATAAGAACTATTTTTATACATAGTAACGAGAAAAAAACGAGTATTTCTATGAAGATATTACTAAATGATGGCACTAGCCAGCAAGTGATTGAGCACTTAACCCAAATGGGTTTTGAGCTTTTACAGGTGAGAGTAGCCTTAGAACAATTACCTACTTACACCAAAAACAAAGAAGTAGACGTTTTATGGGTGGAGAATGGTACTTATTTGGATAAACAAACCCTAGATGAGTTAGCACATATAAAGGCCATAGTGTGGGCTACAACCAATATTGATTTAGAGCTTGTAGATTATGCTAAAAGCAATGGGATTAAGGCAATATGGCCAGAAGAGTCCTTGAGTAATGCGACAGCTGAAATGGTGTTTGCTCATCTTTTTAGTGGAGCAAGGCTTTTGCAAGAATCCAATAGAAATATGCCTTTAGAGGGAGATACAAGTTTTAAGTTTTTACACGACTCCTATAAAAATGGTTTTGAATTAGCAGGTAAAACTTTAGGAATTATTGGTATGAATAGTGCAGGGGAGTTAGTAGCTCAAAAGGCTTTAGCCCTTGGTATGCATGTGGTGTACCACGACCCTCAAGTAAGTACGCTTTTCAATGAGTATATACTACCTAATTCTGTACATTTTAAAGTAGAACTAGAGTCTATGACAAAGAAAGAGGTTTTACAACAGAGTCATTTCATTAGTGTACACCCTCGTTTTTACCAGCACTATCTTGTAGATACAGAGGATTTCCAAGAATGTGAGAACTTATTGGGTATTATTAATTGTGCTTATCCTACAGCCATTAATGAAGTTGCTTTAGTGGATTTAGTAAATGAAGAAAAGATATTTTTTGCTGGTTTGGATCGTTTTGAAGAAGAACCTAAACCTGCAATCACTGTATTGATGCAGCCTAACTTTAGTTTATCTGCCAATACTAATTCCTCTACAGATTCAAGTGAGGCTTTATTTATGGAAGAAGTACTAGAGAAAGTAAAGGGATTACTTCCTTAAAAAAGAAATTTTATCCATTAAAGCAAAGGGAAAAGCACCTGTAAAAAAGACCAATATTACTGTGTTTTTAGGACTTCGGTCTTTATAAAAGCAGTATCTTTGGTGTAAAACTCTATAATACTATGAATAATATTCACTGGCATACCAAGTCTTTTGAAGAATTAACCAATGAGGAACTTTACGGTATATTACAACTAAGAAGTGATGTGTTTATCGTAGAGCAGCAATGTCCTTATCCGGATTTAGATGCAAAAGATTTACGTTGTTTACACGTGTTTGCTACCTTCGGTCCAAAGATTATTGCATGCTCACGTATTGTCCCTCCAGGCTTGAGTTATCCTCAAATGTCCATTGGAAGAGTGGCTGTTTGTAAAGAATTTAGGCAAAAGAAACTAGGTAAAGTTTTAATGGATTTTACCCTTGAAAAAATAGATCAGGAATTTGGCGCTCAAGATATTCAAATTGGTGCCCAGGTTTATTTGAAGAAATTTTATGGAAGCTTTGGTTTTGAACCTGTTTCCTTAGATTATGATGAAGATGGTATTATGCATGTAGATATGCTTAGAAAACTTAACTGTATTATATAGCAACTATATAATATACCTTGTACAAGACTCCTTTAATAGCTATTATTTTAGGGGTCTTTTTTTATATCTTTGCCTTTATGTTAGAGATTCTTTATCAAGATCAGTATATAGTGGCTATCAATAAACCTAGAGATTTATTGGTGCACAAGAGTTTTATTGCCAGCGATATTAAAGAATTTGCAGTGCAAATTCTAAGAGATCAAATAGGGCAGAAGGTATATCCAGTACATCGTTTGGATAGGAAAACTTCCGGGGTTCTTTTGTTTGCTTTGGATAAAGAGACTTTGAAAATAGTAAATGAGAACTTTGCCACTAGAGAGGTGGACAAGACTTATTTGGCTATAGTTAGAGGGTTTACTCCAAAAGAGGGAGAAATCGATTATGCACTAACTAATGATAGTGGTAAAAAACAAGATGCTCTAACAACTTTTACTACCTTACAACAAGTAGAGATACCCTTAGAGAGTAAAACCCATCCTACTTCTCGTTATTCTCTGGTACAAGCTCATCCCATTACAGGAAGGCAACACCAACTACGCAAACATTTTAAGCATATTTTTCATCCTATTTTAGGTAGTAGACCACATGGATGTAATAAGCAAAACAAGCTTTGGTTAGATACCTATGGCCTAAAAAGCATGTTTCTTCACGGATTGGAATTAGAATTCACCCATCCTTATTCCAAAGAAAGAATCTTTTTAAGAGCGCCATTGGATCAAGAGTATAAGAAGTTTAATGCTATTTTAGGCTTTGATTTATCTGCTTATTACTAAGAGTTATTCATAACGTAAAGCTTCTACAGGATCTAATTTAGAAGCTTTTAAAGCTGGGTATAATCCAGAAATAATCGCTACAATAAAAGTTGTGATAAAGGCTGCGATGATGGCTTGGTAAGGTACAGTAAAGGAGAAAGACATTACTTTTGCTAATCCTAAAGCAGTTAATATTCCAAGGGCTGTTCCCACTATGCCTCCCAATTGACCAATGATAATGGTCTCAGTAAAGAATTGCCAAGCAATTACTCTTCTTGTTGCTCCTAAGGCTTTTCTAATACCTATTTCTTTGGTTCTTTCCGTTACAGATACCAGCATTATATTCATAAGGGCAATAGAGGAGCCTAAGATGGTAATTAGCCCAATTAACCATGCAGCCATATTTAAAGTTTCGGTTCCCTTTAACATAGAGCGCATCACATCGTCACTTCTTTCAATACCAAAATTATCTTCTACACTTGGGGCTAAACCTCTAATATTCCTAAACTCAGCTAAAGCACTATCCTCGGCTTGGTTTAAGAACCCATCTTGGGCTACAGAGATTTTAATGGTGTAGTTAATGTCTGCGCGGTTAAATATTGCCCTAGCAATACCTAAGGGAATATATATGCGCTGGTCTTCATTATTGCCAAAGGAGTTACCTTGAGGCTTTAATACTCCAATGATTTTGAATTTATAGCCACGTATGGAGATTATTTGACCTAAAGGATCTTGGTTTTTAAATAAACCATTGGCAAAGTCAGCTCCAACAACACATACATAGTGATTGGAGGAAATATCGGTATAATTAAATGCCCTTCCTTCTTGTACTATTAATCCACTGTTGGAAAGATAATTCTCATCCACTGCAGTAACACCAACTTGGGGATCTGTTTTATCCGTTAAGCTTTTTACCTCCAAATTGGATCCAGCATTAAAAGATAAAGATACTAAAGAGGACATAAAGTGATAATTTTTTTTGAAATCCATCGCTTGTTGATAGGTGATAATGGGATTAATTATCTTTTTGACATCATTATTTCTCATTCGCTGCTTGGCACTGTATCGTTCTATGGTTAAGGTATTGGCCCCCATAGAGGAATAATCTTCTATCAAAGTGTTTTTTAAAGCACTAACCATAGCCAGAATTCCAACTAATGCCCATATACCAATGGCTATAATAAATACAGTGATTAAAGTTCGCGTTAATTGTCCGCGAATACTACCTAAGGCGATGTTAATATTTTCAAATGCAATTTTCCACATACTTATATGTAGTTGTTTTTATAAAAAAGTTACACCTAAATGTAAGGAAATTATTCAATTATATTTAAAAGAGTATTTGTCCTTTTGTTCTAAGTAGCCTCTATGGTGCATTTATCTGTATATGGGAGCAGTGGGGTTATAAAAAAAAGGTGTATTTTTGCCAAAAGAATCAATAATTTAAGGATATAAAAATGGCAAAAAAACCTGGAATTCCAAAAGGAACAAGAGACTTTTCTCCAACGGAAGTGGCAAAAAGACAATACATTATGCAAACTATTCGACATGGATTTGAGAAATTTGGTTTCCATCCCATTGAAACTCCTTCCTTTGAGAACTTAGATACCCTTTTAGGTAAGTATGGGGAAGAAGGTGATCGTTTGATTTTTAAAATTCTAAATTCAGGTGATTACCTATCTAAAGCAGATACAGAATATTTAGAGCAAAAAAACAGTGCTAAACTAACTAATCAAATTAGTGAGAAAGCATTGCGTTATGATTTAACGGTGCCTTTTGCACGTTACGTTGTAATGCACCAAAATGAAATTGACTTTCCTTTTAAGCGTTATCAGATCCAACCTGTTTGGAGAGCAGATAGACCTCAAAAAGGTAGATATAGAGAGTTTTTCCAATGTGATGCTGATGTAATTGGTAGTACTTCACTTTGGCAAGAAGTTGAATTTGTAAGTCTTTACGATAGAGTTTTTACAAGCTTAGGAGTAAAGGGAGTAACAATCAAATTAAATAACCGTAAAATCCTATCTGGAATTGCTGAGGTAATTGGTGCAAGTGATAAATTAATTGACTTCACTGTAGCTTTAGATAAATTAGATAAGATAGGTCAAGACGGAGTGAAAAAGGAAATGATTGAAAAGGGGATTGATCCTGAGGCAATCGATAAAGTACAAGTTTTATTCCATTTCACAGGAAGTTTTGAACAAAAAATAAAACAATTAAAGGAGCTTTTAAGCACTTCAGAAATAGGATTAAAAGGAGTGGAAGAATTGGAATTTGTAGGTAAACAAATCCAACAAATTGGGCTTCAAAGTGCTATTTTAAACTTAGATGTTACTCTAGCCAGAGGTTTAAATTACTACACTGGAGCCATTTATGAAGTGCAAGCACCTGAGGGAGTAAAATTAGGGTCTATTGGTGGAGGTGGACGTTATGATGATTTAACAGGTATCTTTGGTTTAAAGGATATGAGTGGGGTTGGAATTTCTTTTGGTCTAGACCGTATTTACTTAGTAATGGAGGAATTAGGTCTTTTTCCAGAACAAGTTAGTGCTTCAAGTAAAGTTCTTTTCTTAAACATGGGAGAACAAGAGATGAGTTATGCCATGAAAGCTGCTATGGTTTTAAGAGATAAAGGAATTAAAGTAGAACTTTACCCTGATAAAGCAAAAGTAGGGAAGCAGTTCCAATTTGCTGATAAAAAAGGAATTGGTTTTGCTGTTTTGGTGGGAAGCCAAGAAATGCAACAAAACACCTATACATTGAAAAACTTAGCTACTTCAGAACAAGTAGAACTAGATTTAGAAGGCTTAATTGCACACCTTGAATAAAAAATTATTTACATAAAATAAAAAAAAAACAGTTGTTCCATTACAACTGTTTTTTTTCTATTCTTTCTTTTTCAGATATTTACTATTTATAAGTAAAGTATATCTACTTATTTTGATCCTTATATATTGCCACACCTTACAACAACTATGTCTATACCTAGAGCCAATCTTCAAGAGTTTATCCACAATTACAATACCCAAGATGCGCCTTATTTGGATTTAGATTGGAATGGAAAGTTTGGAACGAAATTTAAGGATGCCAATTTGTTTTTTCGCATGCAAATTGCCGAACAAGTCTACTTTGAGATTCAAAGTGTTGACTTAGAGTTGTTGAAGGATTTATTCATAGCCTTAGGTAGGACTACGCAACTTAACTTTAAAGTACATCCTTATTTCCATGTTTTTATTCAAGAGCTCTTACAAAGAGGAGGTAAGCAATATTTATTTGAATACATTTGTGCAGCACATATTTCCTATGATACCTTTGTGGCAACCTCTAGTGTTAATTTGAGTAAGGATAGGAAAATAGAGCTTTTAGAATATTTCGATTACCTAAAAGCTACTCAACCCAATGTGAGTAAATTGTTTATCCAAGCCATCAGAGATCGCTTTTTGGTATAGTAAAACTACTATAGGTTTACAGAATTAGAGTAGTTATAATAAAGATAAGTAGTCCCACTAGTCCTCCCACTAGTGTTCCATTAATTCGGATAAATTGTAGGTCTTTACCCACTTCTAACTCTAATTTATCACTAAGTTCTCTACCATCCCATTTATCTACTGTATTTCTAATTAATTCACCTACTTCTTTGGTGTTTTTTAAAGCAAGACGATACACCGTTTGTTGTACCCATGCATTAATTTTAGTTTGTAATTCTACTTGATTTTGTAAATCTAAGGCTACTTTATTTAAGCTAGTTTTGATATAGGTACGCAAAGCCCCGTCTTTATTATCTAATTGACTTATAATTAAGTCTTTGGCTGAATGATAAAAGTCTTGTATATAACCATCTAAAGTAACTGGAGAGATAAATTGAGCAACAATTTGATCTAGTTTATCCTTCCATTTCTCACTAGTTTCTATTTCGTGGGCTAAAAGCTCTAGTCGCAAAGTTATTTCTTGGCGAATTTTATGCTCTGGTGTGTCTTTTACATCTTGTAGGAAAGTTATGATTCCCTCAATAAGTTGATTGGTCACAGCTTTTCCTCCAATTAAGCCTAGTATGGGTTTTCTTTGAATTACCGCTTGGTAGATTTGATCTCTATTTTGTTGTACATATACCTGTACTTTAGGTAAGATAACATCTAAAAGACGATCGTGTTCTTGATTTTCTATAGCATAAAGTAAGCCCTGGCTTAGCATAGATTGAAAATCAATCTTTTCAAGGGCATTTTGGGCTTTTACATATAAAAAGTCTGTAACTTTTTGCTTGTCTAAATCTATTACAATCTTACGTGCTAATAGGCAGATCTCCTTTTCTACCAGGTCTTGGTTTTTTTCTACAGCTAGCCAATTTCCAATCAAACTTGCTAGGTCTATTTTTTTAATATAGGGACGTATGTTTTCCGAGGTCAAAAAGTTATCCGTTACAAAGTCCCCAAGATTATCACCAATGGTATTTTTACTGTTCTCAATTAAATTAGTGTGTGGTATTTTAAGACCCATTGGGTGTTTAAAAAGAGCAGTAACTGCAAACCAGTCTGCTAATGCTCCTACCATGGCCGCTTCTGCAAATGCTTTCACATAGCCCATCCATGGAGATGGAGAATACTTAATAGAAAATACCATTGCCAGGTAGACTATTGCCATGGCAATAAACAGTCCTGTTGCAATTCTTTTATGTTTGGATAGTTGTCTTTTTTTATCGGGCATAATGGGGGATTTTGAGTTAAAGTTACAAAAATTAGCTTTAAAAATCTTCTTCTATCTCAAAGCTTACTAGTTCTTTGGTAGTTGGGTGTATAAAAGTAATCTTCTTTGCGTGTAGATAAAGTCTATTATCTTTAGTTCCATATAGGTCATCGCCAACTATAGGGCAGTTTAATCCTAAGGGGTGACTAGCATGCATTCTCAATTGATGAGTTCTACCTGTGATAGGGTAGAATAACACCTTTGTATTGGTTGGGTTTTTAGCTACTATTTCCCATTTTGTAAGACTTGGCTTTCCATGGGTATAACATACTTTTTGTCGGGGTCTATCCTCTATGTCTAAAATTAATGGTAAGTCTATAAGAGAATCTTGGTAATTTGGATGACCTTCCACAAGAGCAACATAGGTTTTTTCTACTGTTTTTTCTAAAAATTGCTTTTGTAGGGCTTTATGGGCCTTCTTGGTTTTGGCAATAATTAAAATACCAGAAGTTGCCATATCCAAACGATGTACAATAAGGGGGCTATCGGTTTTTCCAAATAGCTTTTGCATACGTGTAAAAACAGAGTCTTTTATATGAATCCCAGGAACAGATAAGAATTCATGAGGTTTATTTACTATGGCAATATCCTGGTCTTGGTAAACAATCTCTAATTCAACCTCTATATTGGCTACCTCTAGTAAAGGATTATCCTCTACACTTAATCCCTGTAGCATATGGTTTAAGATAGGTTCGCATTTCCCTTTGCAAGCAGGATAGTAATTAAGGTGTTTTCTAATCTCGCTCTTAGGAGATTCTCCCCACCAAAATTCCGCCATAGCAATGGGGCGCATTTGATGAGCATAAGCATATTGTAAAAGGCGTGGTGCTGCGCAATCTCCCGCTGCTGCTGGAGGTTTTTTAAAAGCAGTATCCTTAAAGATATCCAAGAGATCTTTAGTTTGTCCTAAATTATTTAAAAATTGGTATTGTTTGAACAACTTTTGTTGAAGGGCATTGGATTTGTTTTTTCTAGATTCCTTTAAGGCCTCAATAGGAGCTTTTTGTTGTGTAATTATCGCCTCTAAGTCCTGTATTTGCTTTTGGCAATTTTGGGTTAAAACTCTTAATTGATGTTTATCTCTAAGGCTTTGTTTTACTAAATCTTCTTCTAAAGAGGTAAATTGCTCCTGTGTTAAAAGTGGCTTTTGTGAAAGACGTAGTTGCTTTCTTTGTTGTTTTAATTGCTTTAATTCCTGTTTTTTACCTTCTATTATTCTAGCATTATTTTCCGCAGAAAGTTGTAACTCTTGTTCTAAGGTATCTATATTAGATTGTTTCTCAAGTAAGCTAATTTGCTGGTTGATTTGATTTAATACAAGCTCTTCTTGAAGGAAGAACCCTTCCTTGTTATAAAGATCGAAAATACTCGGTACAAAACCTTCTACGTGAGTAAAAGGACCAAGTTTACCAGAAAATCCAGCTAGGTAGCCAATTTTTCCTTGGGTATCTTTTACCACTAATATTCCAAACATTTTTCCACAAGGCAAAGCCTTTGCAGACTCTGGGTCGAACAAAGCATGTATCTGTGGATCGTTTTTTAATTCCTCCATTAGCTCTTGGCTAGCTAAAACACTTAATGGATCGGGTTGGTAAAAGAAGGGATAAGTAAACTTTTCAGGTAGTTCAAAACTAGAAATATCGGCTTTGAAAGACCTAAATAGGGGTAAAGTACAAGACATATTTACATGAATTAAAGGGCAAAAATACACAATTAATAAAAAGCATTAGGCTTTTTGTATTCCATATAAGTGCAATTAAGATATTACTAAGAGGTTTTAGCTTTAAGATAATGGACAGAAAAACCTTCTTTTTACTGCATATTAGTCCTAGGAAAACACCTAAAAAGAATAATTCTTGTAAAAAAGTTTATTTTGTTGGCTAGGCTCTTTGTGTCTTATCTACTTATATAGTATCTTTGGCCTTTTGAAAAGTATTAAATCAATACCGATATGTTTGATAATTTAAGTGATAAATTAGATAAAGCCTTTCATATCCTTAAGGGACATGGTAAAATTACAGAAGTTAACGTAGCTGATACTCTTAAAGAGGTAAGAAGAGCACTATTAGATGCCGATGTTAACTTTAAAATTGCCAAAGAATTTACCAATAGGGTAAAAGAGAAAGCCTTAGGACAGGATGTTTTAACCACTTTGCAACCAGGGCAATTGATGATTAAGATCGTTAAAGACGAATTAACTCAATTAATGGGGGGTGAAGTTGCAGGTATTAACCTATCGGGGACTCCTTCTATTATATTAATGTCTGGATTACAAGGATCCGGTAAAACTACTTTTTCCGGAAAACTTGCTAATTTTTTAAAGACTAAGAAGAATAAAAAACCTTTATTAGTAGCATGTGACGTTTACCGTCCTGCAGCTATTGATCAGTTACACGTAGTGGGAGATCAATTAGGTATAGAGGTTTACTCAGAAAAGGATAATAATGATCCTGTAGCAATTGCAAACAACGCTATCTCTTACGCTAAAAGCAATGGATTTAACGTAGTTATTGTGGATACTGCTGGGCGTTTAGCTGTAGATGAGCAAATGATGACCGAGATTGCAAATATTCACGCAAGCATTAAACCACATGAAACTTTATTTGTGGTGGATTCTATGACAGGACAAGATGCTGTGAATACTGCTAAAGCTTTTAACGATAGATTAAACTTTGACGGGGTTATCCTAACTAAATTAGATGGAGATACTCGTGGAGGTGCTGCTATTTCTATTAAATCTGTTGTAAATAAACCAATTAAATTTATTGGTACAGGAGAGAAAATGGATGCTATCGATTTGTTCTACCCAGAACGTATGGCAGACCGTATTTTAGGAATGGGAGACGTTATTTCCTTAGTAGAACGTGCTCAGGCACAATACGACGAGGAAGAAGCGCGTAAAATCCAAAAGAAGATTGCTAAAAACGAATTTGGTTTCGACGATTTCTTATCTCAAATCCAACAGGTTAAGAAAATGGGAAGCATGAAAGACTTAGTAGGCATGTTACCTGGAGTTGGAAAAGCTTTGAAAGATGTAGAAATTGAAGACGATGCCTTCAAACATATAGAGGCAATCATCCACTCGATGACACCTAGTGAAAGAAGCAAGCCTTCTATTTTAGATGCAAAACGTAAATCCCGTATTGCTAAAGGATCCGGAACGGACATTCAGCAAGTGAATCAATTGCTTAAGCAATTTGATCAAATGAGCAAAATGATGAAAATGATGCAGGGATCAAAGGGTAAAAACTTAATGAGAATGATGGGCAACCTTAAGGGGATGCAATAAAAATACCAGTGGGAAGGTTTAAAATTCGAAGGAAATTTAAACCTTTTCGCTTTTATACCTTTTACAGGTAATAAATAATCGCACATATACACACTTAACATACACACACACTAATTATTATTCACATGCAACTACTAGATGGTAAAAAGGTATCCTCGGATATTAAAGAAGAAATTGCACACGAGGTTCAACAAATGAAGCAAAGAGGAGAAAAAGTTCCTCATTTAGCTGCTGTTATTGTTGGTAATGATGGAGCAAGTCTTACTTATGTTGGAAGTAAAGTTAAATCTTGTCAACAAATTGGTTTTGAATCTACTTTAGTGGCTTTAGACAAAGATATTACCCAAGAGGAATTAATGGCTAAAATCCAAGAATTGAACCAAGACCCAAATATTGACGGATATATTGTTCAGTTACCTTTACCAAAACATCTTTGTGAACAGGAAGTTTTAATGGCTATTGACCCAGATAAAGATGTAGATGGATTCCATCCAACTAACTTTGGAAAGATGGCTTTAGATATGGAAACTTTCCTTCCTGCGACTCCCTATGGAATCATGGAGCTTTTAAAAAGGTATAATGTACCTACAAGCGGAAAAAATGTAGTTGTTATTGGTCGTAGTCATATTGTTGGACGTCCAATTAGTATCCTTTTATCTGGAAAAGGAAATCCTGGAGATGCAACTGTTACTCTAACGCATAGTCGTACAGAGAACTTAGCAAGTATCACTAAAGAGGCTGATATTATTGTATCTGCTCTAGGTGTTCCTAATTTCTTAAAGGCAGATATGGTAAAAGAAGGAGTAACTGTTGTTGATGTAGGAATTACTAGAGTTGCTGATCCAAGTCTTCCAAAGGGATATGCTATTGTTGGAGATGTAGATTTTGAAGCAGTGAGCAAAAAAGCATCGTTTATTACACCAGTTCCTGGTGGAGTAGGACCAATGACTATTGCTATGCTACTTAAAAATACTCTTTTAGCAAGAGAAAGAAAAGCAGCTTTGGCAAAATAAATTATGCCAACTGGTTAAAAAAGCGGTAATACAGAAGTAAACTTTTGTATTACCGCTTTTTTTTCTTTTAGTTTAGCATAAAGACACTTAAGCTCCCTTTTTATAACAAAATAGTTTCCTCTTTTTAGCTTTGTTTTGTTTTTAGGTTATATTTGTTAGAGCTTATGTACTTATATAAGTACTAATACCAAAAAACATTATGGGAATTTATAGTAAGAATATAGAATTATTTGAAAAAAAATATGATAAAATACGAAAGAAATATAAAGTTGTAGCTAGTTGCCGTTTAGTGGTTTTTCTTGCTATACTTTATTTCTTCTATTTAGCCTTGGCCAGGGAAGACTTCTATTATATGTACATTAGTCTTGGTTTTATAGTAGTTTTTGTCATTTTTCTAAAGCTCCATCTTCAATACAAATGGAAAATGCAGTACGCCCATGCTCTTTTACAAGTCAATCAAAAGGAATTAGATTTTGTGAAAAATGGAATAGCTGATTTTGATGATGGTAAAGAGTTTATAGATCCTAGCCATCCCTTTAGCTATGACTTAGATCTGTTTGGTGCTAAGAGCTTGTTTGAGTACCTTAATAGAACGGCTTCTTATATTGGTAAGGTAGAACTAAGTAAGTTACTTAAAAATGGAGTGGATACTAAAGAAATTGAACAAAATCAAAAGGCTATTAAGGAACTAAGTCAAAAAATTGAATGGAGACAGCAAATCAATGCCTTTAGCTCCATGTGTGATTTAGATCAAAATGCCTATGAGAAGATTGTAAAATGGAAAAATATTCCAGTTGTACTACAAAATAAGACTACTATGGCTCTAGCTTATATATGTCCTATTTTATTATGGTCTTGTATTGGGATATACTTTTTTGTAGAATCTATAGCCCTAGGGTATATCATATCTACTATGTTTAGTATAAACTTATTGCTTTCTATATCTAAAACCAGAGAAATTCAAAGACAATTAGGTGGAAGTGATGACTTATCTAAAACCATCAATAGTTATAGTGCCATTTTGGATTTAGTGGAAAGACAATCCTTCACCACCCCAAAAATGCAAGCCTATTTACAAGAGTTTATCCAAGGAGGTAGTAAGGCTAGTAAAAAGATTAAAACCCTTTACCATTTGTTTGAGCGTTTAGAAACGGTAAATAATTTGTTTGTAATGGTGCTTTTTAATGGATTTGGGCAATACCATATACACGTATTACAAAAGCTGTTACATTTCAAAAAGGATAATGCAGATATTTTATTATCTAGTATAAACAGTGTGGGGCAAATTGAAGCCTTAAACTCTTTGGCTAATTTCTCTTATAATAATAGGGATTTTTGTTTTCCTACTTTAAGTAAAGACAAGCAGATGTTTTTTACTGATTTGGGACATCCATTATTAAATCCAACTAAGAGGGTGTGTAACGATATTAGTTTTGATAAGGAGCGTTTTGTAATCTTAACCGGTAGTAATATGTCGGGTAAGAGTACTTTTTTACGTACCATTGGCGTGAACTTAGTATTGGCTAAAATGGGAGCTCCAATTTGTGCTAGTTCTGCTAGTTTCATAGATCTGCCTTTATATGTATCTATGGGGGTAAGCGATTCTTTAAAAGATAGTGAATCCTATTTTTATGCTGAGGTTAAACGCTTAGAATTAATCATCAAAGCTTGTCAAAAACAGCCAACTTTTGTTTTACTAGATGAAATTTTAAGAGGTACCAATTCCGAAGATAAGCAAAGCGGGACTATTGGGGTTATTTTAAAGCTGATTTCCCAAAAGACCTACGGTATTATAGCTACTCATGATTTAGAGGTATGTAATATTACTTATGACTACCCGCAGATTCTTACTAATAAATGTTTTGAGGTAGAGATAAAACAGGAAGATTTGTTTTTCGATTACAAAATTCGAGAAGGAGTTTGTCAAAACAAGAATGCTACCTTTATCATGAAAAAAATGCAAATTATCGATTAGTATTTTTCCTAACAGACTTAGAGTCAAGGTTCCTATGATAGGATGTGTATAAAAAAGTGGCTATAGGAAATCATTTGATTCTCTATAGCCACTTTTGGTTTTATAACTAAGCTTTATAAACTTATTTGTTTAGATAGCTGCTACTAATTCTGTAATTAATTTACGAGCAATTGGCTCTGCTGCTTGTACGGCTTTTAATACCTCTTCATGGTTTACATCTGCTATTCCTTCTTCGTCTCCCATATCAGAGATTACAGAAATACCAAATACATCCATAGACATATGTCTAGCAACAATTACCTCTGGTACGGTTGACATTCCTACACAGTCTGCGCCAACGGCTTTCACCATTTTGTATTCTGCTAAAGTTTCAAAGGTAGGTCCTTGTAAACCGTAGTAAATACCCTGTTTCAAATCTATGTTTAACTCTGAGGCAATATCTTTGGCTTTATCCATTAAATAAGGAGTGTACACTTGGTTCATGTTTACAAAACGAGGTCCAAAACGCTCATCATTTGCTCCTCTTAAAGGATGTTCTGGGAAGGCGTTGATATGATCGGTAATAATCATAATATCTCCAATTTTGAAAGAAGGATTAACACCTCCTGAAGCATTAGAAACAATTAAGGTTTGTACTCCTAAAAACTTCATCACTCGAATTGGAAATACAGTTGTTTTAATATCATATCCCTCATAGTAATGAAAGCGTCCTTGCATTGCAACTACTTTTTTATCTCCAATGGTTCCAAAGATTAAAGCTCCTTTATGTCCTTCAACAGTAGAAACTGGGAAATTTGGAATTTGTTCATATGGAATTTCATGCTCGATTTTAATATCAGCAGTTAAATTTCCTAATCCCGACCCTAGGACAATTCCTATTTCAGGTTGAAAATTTGTTTTTTCACTTAAATACTTAACCGTTTGTTGTACTTGTTCCCACATAGTTTAAAATGGATTTGTCAAAGTCTTGTTGCTGGGCAATAAAAGAACTTTGAATTGGTAAATAATACAATTGCTCACAGGGAATTAAATCCTTTAATCGGACATAATCCTTCTCTGTGGTGATAATCTTTTTATCTTTTGCTTGATGTAAAATTTGCTCAATGTCTTTTGGAGTAAAATTATGGTGATCGGCAAAACTCATACAAATAGTATTTTGATCTTTTAAGTGATCAAAGAAACTTTTTGGCTTTGCAATACCTGCAACCATAATAAAATCTGATTTTTTAAATTCCTCCAGGGAAATTGAACCTCTTCTATTCTTTGCAATTTTACTAAATTCAATATACGTAAAAAAAGACAATTGTCCCGGAAGCAAGTTTAATTTTTTTCGGATATGTCTCTGATTCTCTTGACTTAAATCTTTTGGACATTTTGTGACCACAATAATATCGGCTCTTTTATACCCGTTTCTTACCTCCCTTAATTTACCACAAGGAAGAATATGATCGTCATAGAAAAAATCATTATACTGGGTAAGCATAATATATAACCCAGCCTTTAGGGCTAAATGTTGGAAAGCATCATCTAGTACAACTACTTGAGTAGAGGGTTGGAGCTTTAAAATATTTTGGATTCCTTCTACGCGCTTATTGTCTACTGCAACAAAGATATCTTTGAACTTTTGATGGTATTGAAAAGGTTCATCGCCAATTTGTTCCATAGTGGTATACTCATTTGCAAGTACAAAACCTTTACTTTTTCGTTTATATCCTCTAGATAGTGTAGCTACCTTATAACGGTCCTTTAAAAGTTGTATCAAATATTCTACCATAGGAGTTTTACCTGTGCCTCCTACACTTAAATTACCCACCACAATAGTTGGAACCTTAAAGCTATGTCGTTTAAAAATGCCTTTTTGATATAAGAAAGTACGCAAAGAAGTAATCAAAGCGTAAATAAGGGCAAATGGAAAAAGTAATTTTAATAAAAAAGACATAGAGTTAATTTTTTAAACTGTAATACATACTAAGGCTAAGCTATACTTAAAAGGGATGCTTATATATTTAAGCTACCTGGTCATGGGTAAAGTAGACTGCTAAAGCAAATGCAAATATAGAGTTGTTTTAGCGATTTTTTGATGTGTACTACCTAGTTTTCCCTACTTAAATCCCCTAATGCTTTAAAACGGACCACTTGCTAGATAAGCTTTACGTCGATGTAATAAAGTTCTGGTTTTGTTTGTAAAGTAGGTTTATAAAGTAGATTATAAAAAAGTTTTTACTTATTTTAGTACATCCAAATCCTATAATACAGAGCAATTAATCTAAGTTGGAAAATAGGTTGTTTTTAAAACAAGTAGGCAAAAGAGCTAGTTTTGTTATTTTAAGGCTGCTTAATTTTTAGCTACCTTTGTAGATGATTTAATTAACACAAATAAGATTTATATTTTTTTACCATGAAGATTCAAGAGTTTATTGGTGTCTTAGAGGAATTAGCGCCTTTAGGTTATGCGGAAGGTTTTGATAATGTAGGGCTTTTAGTAGGGGATTACGATCAAGAAATCACTTCTGTTTTAGTGGCGCATGATGCCTTAGAAACAGTGGTAGAGGAGGCCATAGAAAAGGGATGTAACCTTATTGTATGCTTTCACCCTATTTGGTTCTCTAGTATAAAGAAGCTAACTGGAAAGGATTATGTGCAAAGAGCACTAATTAAGGCTATAAAAAACGATATTGCTATCTATGCTATTCATACAGCCTTAGATAATCACCATCTTGGAGTAAATAAAGTTTTATGTGATGTTTTAGGGGTTAAAAACACTCGTATTTTATTACCTAAGCAAAATTATATCAAAAAATTAGTTACCTACGTTCCCTTAAAGGATATTGACAAAGTAAGACAGGCACTTTTTGATAAGGGAGCAGGTAATATAGATGGATATGAAAGTTGTAGTTTCACCTCTCAAGGTATGGGGAGCTTTCTACCTAAACAAGGAAGCAATCCAACAATAGGAACAGTGGGGGTACTACAGCAAGAACAAGAAGTTAAATTAGAGGTTGTTTTTGAAAAACATTTACAAAGCGCTATTTTAAAAGCTTTATTTACCACGCATAGTTATGAGCAAGTAGCCTATGAGTTGTATACTTTAGAGAATTCTCTTCAAAATGTAGGAATGGGAATGATTGGGGAGTTAGACCAACCTGTAGATGAAATGGCTTTTTTAAAATTAGTCAAACAAGAATTAACCTGCGGTGGCATACGTTATAGCAAGCTTTTGAATAAGCCAATTAAAACAGTAGCTGTACTTGGCGGCTCGGGAAGTTTTGCAATAAAGGATGCCATTGGGCAAAATGCCGATATATTTATTACTGCGGATTTAAAATATCACGATTATTATCAAGCTGATAACCAGCTTGTTTTAGCGGATATAGGTCATTTTGAGAGTGAAAGGTTTACAAAAAATTATATAGTTGAATATCTTTCAAAAAAAATCACTACTTTTGCAGTTATTTTATCAACAGTAAATACGAATCCAGTTAACTACTTATAAGATGACAAAGAAAAAAGAATTAACCGTTGAAGAGAAATTAAGAGCTCTATATGATTTGCAATTAATTGACTCTAGAATTGACGAAATTAGAAATATGAGAGGAGAATTGCCTCTTGAAGTGGAAGATTTACAAGATGAAGTTGCTGGACTAAACAAACGCTTAGAAAAGTTAAACACTGATTTAAGTGGAATTGAAGCAGGAATCAAAGAGAAAAAAGGTTCTATCGAAGAGTTCAAAGAAGCTATTAAGAAATATACTGAGCAACAAAATCAAGTAAAGAACAATAGAGAGTTTAATTCTTTAGAAAAAGAAATTGAATTCCAAAATCTTGAAATTGAACTAGCAGAAAAGCACATTAAGGAAATGAAAGCTAGCATTGAGTTCAAAAAAAGTAATATTTCTGAAACACAAACTCGTTTATCTGCTAGAGAAGAGCACTTATCACATAAACAAAAAGAGTTAAGCGATATTATGGCTGAGACAGAACGCGAAGAGAATTTGCTATTGCAAAAATCTGAAGAGTTCAAATTAGACGTTGAAGAGCGTTTACTTGTAGCTTATAATAGAATTAGAAATGGTGTTAAAAACGGTTTAGCAGTTGTTTCTGTTGAGCGTGGTGCATCTGTAGGATCGTACTTTACTATCCCTCCACAAACACAAGTGGAAATTGCAGCGCGTAAAAAAATCATTACCGATGAGCACAGTGGACGTATTTTAGTAGACAGTGCATTAGCGGAAGAAGAAAAAGAAAAAATCGATGCGATTATTGCAAGTATATAATAAATTAAAAAGCCTCTACTTAAAGAGGCTTTTTTTACTTTGTAACCTATGAAAAGGCTAATTGGTACTTTGTTAAATATATGCAGTGTATTTAATAGTAAGGCAAGTATAAAGATAGCTTATAGATTATTTTCAACTCCTTTAAAGGGACAATTGCAAGGGGAATTACCCGATTTTTTACAAAGGGCTACTTTGCAAAATATTACCTTTGATAAGCTATCCATTCAATGTTATATTTGGGATATCACAAAAAAGCCTATTCATACTATTGTCTTAATCCACGGTTGGCAAAGTAATTCTAGTAGATGGGAAGCTTTGGTAAATTATTTGCCTAATAATTATAGAATTATTGCCGTAGATGCTATGGGGCAAGGAAAAAGTCAAGGTAAAGAACTATCCGTATACCAGTATTCCCAATTAATTTCACAGGTTCTAACACAATACAATCCAAGTGCAGTAGTTTCTCATTCTTTGGGGTCTTTTGCTTTATTGGAGGCATTATCTTGCACGAGTAATCCAGCTTTGAAGAAAGTGGTAATTATGGGGTGTTTGGATAATTTTAAAGATATTGTGGATAATTATTATCAGATGATGGGCTATAGCATTAGTTTTCAAAAAGACTTTACTGCTTATTTAGAAAATATCATAGGTAGAAATATGTCTCAATATGCAGGCCATGTATTTGCAAAGAGTATTATCCAAGATACCCTTATTATTCACGATAAGGAAGATGAAGTAATTCCCTTGGAATCTTGTAAAGCACTACATGAAACATTAAAGCAAAATAAGGCAAAGCTTATTTACACAAAAAATTTAGACCATTCTTTACAAGATCCTAAGGTATACCAAAGTATAAAGGAATTTATTGTAGTATCTTAAGAGAATCATTTTGGTTAACTAAAATAGTATTTTTACTATGGAAAACAAAGACAACGAAAAAACTAGATTGAACAAATACTTATCCGAAGTAGGATATTGTTCAAGAAGAGAAGCAGATCGCTTGATAGAACAAGGCCTAATTACTGTTAATGGCGAATTACCTGTTATGGGATTAAAGGTAAGTGAACAAGACCAGATTCATGTTAGAGGAGAGCTTATTCAAAATAGTGGAGAAGAACCTGTTTATTTAGCCTTTAATAAACCAAGAGGTATTGAATGTACCACTAACCAAAGTGTTAGAGATAATATTGTAGATTATATCAATTATCCTAAACGTATATTTCCAATTGGTCGATTAGATAAAGACAGTGAAGGATTGATTTTGATGACAAATGATGGGGATATAGTAAACAAGATTTTACGTCAGAAAAACAACCATGAAAAGGAATATATTGTAACGGTTAACCGTGCTATTACAGATCGTTTCTTAGAGGGAATGCGTGGGGGTGTTCCTATTTTAGATACCATTACTAAGCCTTGTCGTGTTGAGCCTATTAGTAAATTTGTATTTCGCTTATTCCTAACCCAAGGATTAAACCGTCAAATTAGAAGAATGTGTGAGTATTTTGATTATGATGTTATTGCTTTAAAGAGAATTAGAATTATCAATATTTCTTTAGATGTAAACGTAGGAGAATACAGAGATTTAACTAAGGCAGAATTAGAGGAATTAAATAAATTAATTGCTCCTAGTATAAAAACTCAAGAAGCAAGTGTGGATCTGCAGGATTCTAAAGAAGATATGCTAGTTTCAAGAAGAAGTGTTACTAGTTCTAAGGCTGTTGGTAGAATCGGTAGAGATGGTAAGATGAATTTCGAACGTGAGAAAAAATCAAGCCAAACTAAAGCTACCCCACTTCGCAATGAGCGTTTAACTACACGTAGAAGAAGAGAACAGTAAGATACTTATCAAAGTATTTTAAGTGCGTATAAAAAAAAACAGGACTGTAAAAATAGAGGGCACTGATAAAGTAGCCTCTTTTTAGGAAATAGCTTTTTTAAAGACAAAAAATAACGCTTATAAAAGACTTTTTTAAGTCTCTTTGTAAGCGTTATTTGTTTTCTAGCTGTACTATTGAGTGGCTTAAACAGCCTAAAAAAAGGCCTTATACTATCTTTTATACAAAGTAGCTCCATTCGCTACTCATTATCCACTATTTTGAGTATTCTTTTAATATTTACAGTAAAAATCGTGATAGCTCCTTGCATTTCCATACAAGAAAGTCCATAAGAATCCGCACGGTTATAACCATGT